>CAZURM010000039.1:0-19507 GCA_964622945.1 uncultured Proteiniphilum sp. | reverse complement strand
ATTCTCTGCCATATATTTCGAGGACATTATTAGTTACATTTATGTTTTCATTGTTATCTAGTATAAGATGAGAGATTATTTTGACATATAATATTCTCTTAATTTAGCAGGAATATCTTTTAATTTTCTTAATGATCGGCTTATATCCGGCTTATGTCCGGCTTATGTCCGGCTTATACCATCTCTTATTATTTATAAACAGATAATAAACAAAATATAAGCGTATGATAAGCTAAATAAAGTTTATAACCCTGTCTTATCTCGTCCAGTTTCGTTATGAAATAGGTTTACAGTAACTGTAAATTTAATCAGAACAATAGGGATCTTCCTTGTCCTGAAAAGTACAAGTATGTTACATCGTGTAAAACTTAGAAAATAGTGCGTCTGTTATGAATAACTATTCACATTAAGAGCTTATAACACAGGATTATCAATTAACTTGTTATTTTTTCAAAACTACTCTGTGCCCAATCTATCATTGTTTGAATTATGGGTATTAATGATTTTCCTGTGTCACTTAGAGAATATTCTACACGTGGAGGAATTTCTGCATAAGCTTGTCGTAGTATTAGATTATCACGTTCCAGATGTTTCAAAGTGTTTGTTAGCATTTTATTTGATATATCAGGTATTGCACTACGAAGGTCTTTATAACGCATCTTATTGTTATATCCTAAATTTATTAACACAAGCAATGACCATTTATCACTCATTCGCGCAAGAACATTTCTAATTGGGCAAGTTGGATATTGTAAATCTAATTCTCTCATAATTCATATTTTAATTTCTTCAAAAGTAACAATTAAAATCATAAAGAGAGTAATAAACGATAAGAATACTAAATCATATTAGTTGTAAATTAAAAACTATGTCTATATCATAAATATATTTACATATTAAATTAATGTCAAGATATAGCCTTAAAACAATTTAGTTCAGATTTATTATTATATTTAAATCTGAACTAAATTATTTTTATCATTAATTTTAATAAGATATATGATTAGCAACTATCTACTAGAAATATGTGCAAATTCAGTCAAGAGCTGCGTTGAAGCTCAAAAAGGCGGTGCTTACCGTGTGGAGTTGTGTGCAGGAATCCCAGAAGGTGGAACTACTCCATCATATGGAGATATTAAGCTAGCCCGTGATCTTTTGAGCATCAAACTAAATGTTATAATTAGGCCTCGTGGAGGAGACTTTCTATATGATGATATTGAGCACAAAATAATGCTAAAAGATATTGAAACTGCTGACAAATTAGGAGTTGATGGTGTTGTTTTTGGCTGTCTAACTCCTGAAGGAAATATTGATATTGAAAAAAATAAGGAATTGATTAAAGCTGCAGGTAATATGAGTGTTACTTTTCATAGAGCTTTTGATATGTGCTGCGACCCTTTTGAAAGTCTTGAAAGAATTGTTAGTCTGGGATTTGATCGAATATTAACTTCTGGTCAACAACCAAAAGCTATTGAAGGTATTAGATTAATTAAAGATCTTGTCAAAGTAGCTGATAATCGCATAATAATAATGCCTGGAAGCGGTGTTACTGCTAACAATATAGCTCAGATAGCACGAAATACTGGAGCTAAAGAATTTCATCTATCTGCAAGAGAATCAATAAAAAGTGGAATGTTATATCGCAATCCCAATTTTAAAACAGATAACACTACAGTAGTAATTAATGAGTTTGAAGAACATATTACAAGTTCAGAAAAAGTTAGACAAACTATTGATGCGTTAAATGCTTTATAAACTAGTAGTTTTTACTTATTAATATTCTATTTCTGTAGGGAATATAACAACTGAATTTCTTCAGCCCATAATGTTGTATCTGGTGTTTCAAGAATTAATGGCAAATTGTCCATTCGAGAGTCATTCATAATAAACGAGAACAAGTCCATATTCATTAAACCTTTACCCAAATTATCATGACGGTCAACACGTGAAGCTAATTCTTTCTTTGAATCATTAATATGCAGCCCTTTTAAATAACTAAACCCTACAATATCATCGAATTTTTGAAACGTTTCATCATAGGTCTCTCGGGTTCGTATTTCATAACCTGCAGCTAAAGCATGTGCTGTGTCCAAACATACACCTACTCTACTTTTATCATCAACTTTATCAATAATTTGAGCTAGCTGCTCGAATGTATATCCTAAATTTGTACCCTGCCCTGCCGTATTCTCAAGCACTGCACAAACACTCGAGGTTTTGTCGAGTGTCATATTTATTGATTCGGATATCCTACTAAGACACTCATCTACAGATATTTCGTTTAAATGACTCCCAGGGTGAAAATTTAAACGATTTATACCAAGCTGTTCGCAGCGTTTCATTTCATCGAAAAATGCTAAACGTGATTTCTCAACACCTTCATCTGTTGGATTGCCTAAATTAATTAAGTAACTACTGTGAGGAAGAATATGGTTTGGCGAGTAGCCATATTTTTCACAACGTGACTTGAATTTAATTATGTTTTCTTCTTTATAGGGCGAAGCAAACCATTGACGTTGATTTTTTGTAAAAAAAGCAAAAGCCTTTGCTCCAATATTATTTGCATTCTCTGGTGCATTTTCTACACCACCTGATGCACTTACATGTGCTCCTACAAACTTCATTTTCTTTAAACTTTTATTATCAATTATTTATTATTGTTTTTGGAAAAATTATTGAAAAATATAATCCATCCTCTGCTCTATTTTTAACCATAATACTACCTTTATGAAACAATACCGCATTTTTAACAATAGATAAGCCTAACCCTGATCCTCCACTATTACGAGTTCCTCCTTAATTCACCCTGTAGAAGCGCTCGAATATTCGTGTCAGATATTTTTCATCCACTCCTATTCCAGTATCGTAAAATTCAAAAAAATAAATAGCTCTGTTTAAAAATTCTATTACAAAAGTACAATTTGTATATTAGATATTGATTACAATTTTGTTACGAATTTGTTAAGTTTACATAGGTCACATATTTACATAAGTATTAGATCGTTTTCTGAACTTATGAATCTATCAACAGTACTTTTTAAATTTAGGAGATATTTTTTGCATTAATAATATTATTTTGAGATTATTTGTTAAGATACAACCTGCTCTTTTAACATTTTATAGCAATTGAAATAGAATAATACTTTACAAACAATGTGCAGTATACAAAAAATGCTTATTTTTGTATACTGTCATTTTTATATGACACCTTAATTGTGGAGCCGTTCGAATTGTGAAATTTGGACGGCTTATTTTGTCCTTAATATATCAAAGACATATAACAACGATTTATAAAACATGTTCATTTAGTTTTGTTAAATCAATAATTTCAATATGTTTTTTCATTATGTTTTAAACATAAATGGCAGTTATACAGTCTTTTATAGAAGTGTGTTTTTTGAATGTTTTCTTGAATAATTTCAGGAATAACTTGTGTAAATTAATTTTTTAACGATTGAGAATGTTAATTTATCAGATAGTTTGCTTTAATCAAATATAGATAATATGACAGAATATAATATCTTTGTAATTGAAAAGTAATTACTTTTCTGTGTAGCTTAGGAAACCACATAAAAAACAAAGTTAAATGAAAGACTATTCAAAAGACGATGCTCTTGTATTATTTTCAGGAGGACAAGATTCTACCACTTCTCTCTATTGGGGTAAGAAAAATTTCAAAAACATCTTTGCTCTCTGTTTTTCTTACGGACAAAGACATTCTCAAGAGATAGAAAATGCCCAAAGAATTGCAAAAATGTCAGATACACCATTTCAGATATTAGATACTAATGTTATTTCTAAATTAGCTCCTAACTCTCTAACTAATCTATCTATGACTATGGATAGTGAGAAGCCAGTAGATACATATCCTAACACTTTTGTTCCAGGCAGAAATCTACTCTTTCTTACATTTGCCGCCACAATTGCATATACTCAGGATATTCGACATATAATTACTGGCGTTTCGGAAGCAGATTACAGTGGATACCCTGACTGCCGAGACACATTTATACGTTCGGCAAATACTACTCTTAACCTATCTATGGACAAGCAGTTCATTATTCATACACCGCTTATGTGGCGTAATAAAAAAGAGATATGGCAACTAGCTGACGAATTAGGTGTGTTTGAGATTGTAAGAGATGAAACACTTACCTGCTACAATGGTATTAAGGCAGAAGGATGTGGTCATTGTCCTTCATGTATTTTACGTAACAAAGGATTAAAAGAATATCTCGAAGAACGTTAGATATTAAAAATATACTGAATTATAAATAATGAAAGTAAAAGGATTAACCCATTTAGGAGCAAAAACAGAATATAGACAAGATTATGCTCCAGAGATACTTGAAGCATTCGAAAACAAACATCAGGAAAATGATTATTGGGTTACATTCGATTGCCCTGAGTTTACCAGTCTATGCCCAATTACTAATCAACCGGATTTTGCGACTATCCGCATCGACTATATTCCTGATGCAAAGATGGTTGAAAGTAAAAGTCTTAAACTCTATCTCTTCAGTTTCAGAAATCATGGAGCATTTCATGAAGACTGTATTAATATAATAATGAAAGATCTTATTAATCTAATGGACCCTAGATATATTGAGGTTACAGGTATTTTTACACCTCGTGGAGGAATAAGTATTTACCCATATGCTAATTGGGGACGTAAAGGCACTAAGTATGAGAAACTCGCAGAAGAGAGACTCTTATCACACTCGTTTCCCTTATAAGATTTATTTAAACAAAATAGGTTGGAATTAACATTCAACTGAGATTATTTAATCTGCCAAAGGGTCATAATAGCGCACCCAATCAATATAAAAATCAACAGGTAAATTTGCAGTATCAATATTGCTATTTAATCGAAGACCTATATATAGATTAAAATTTAGATCATTATATGGAAATTGTCCCGGAATTTCTGTTGATATACGTGGATATTCTTTAATACGGCTACCGTCAATATAAAACACCAGACTATCTGGATATTTTTCCACACTATAAATATGATACTCACTTGGATTTATTCGTACAAGTACACTTGAAGTTGGATTGTCAGGCATGCCTTCTGTTGTAGTATATTCAGAAGTTACAGACTGGTAAACAAAATTATCAGTGCCATACTGTTCGACTATATCAATTAGAATATTATCGTTACTGTTGTTTGGGACTAACGTTATATAAGGTGTGACGTCTGACGTTGGATTAATTCGAGCTCTTATTTCAATTCTTTTAATATCATCTATCTTAAAAGCCTCTGTATTAATACCTCCTGTCAAAAAAGGAAGCTCGTCTTCTCCATCTGGAGCTACCATACCTCTAAGTACAATATTACCATCCTTCAATACAAAGAGTGCATTATTGTCACTCATGTATCTATACATATGTGGTTTATCTCTTAATGTTTTTGACCATACTGTCTCATCAGGGAATTCAGTAAAATCTTCTTCCCAGACAAGAGACCAGCCTTCACGATAAGTCTCATCTACACTATGCTGCTGAAAGCACGAAGAGAAAATAATGATTGAAGTGACAACAATAAATAATACTACATTTTTCCTCATATATTACATTAAAGATTACTGTTTTTTATCTAATGAACTATATTCTATTTTAGTTACAAAAGTAAACATAATCCCTTTAACACATTCTCAATCTGCTTCAATTTGTGTTAATCATTCAAAATGCCGCTAAAGGCAAACTTTTTTATTAACTTTGCTCCTTATTTATTTTAATTATGCCGAAAATTTCTTTACGGGGTTGTCAAATGCCAGCCTCACCCATACGAAAATTAGCACCGCTCTCAGAAGCAGCAAAGGCTGAGGGAGTAAAAGTATATCATCTGAATATAGGGCAACCTGATCTACCCTCGCCTGTATCGGCTTTAGATGCAATAAGGTCTATAGATAGAACTACACTTGAATATAGTCCCAGCGACGGATATTTATTTTACAGAGAGAATCTTGTTAAGTACTACAAAAAATTCAATATAAATATATCCGCAGATGAGATTATTGTAACTGCAGGTGGATCTGAGGCCGTTTTATATGCGTTTATGGCATGTTTGAACCCAGGTGATGAAATAATAGTACCTGAGCCAGCTTACGCAAACTATATGGCATTTGCAATTTCAGCAGGAGCCGTCATAAAAACTATTCCTTCCGATATGGAGTCCAATTTCGCTCTTCCTGAAATTGGAGAATTTGAAAAGCTTATAAACGAACGCACTAAAGGCATACTTATTTGTAATCCTAACAACCCAACAGGATATGTTTATACTCCACAGGAAATGGAAAAGATTAGATTGCTTGTTAAAAAATACAATCTCTATCTATTTTCTGATGAGGTATACAGAGAGTTTATTTATAATGACACACCTTATGTATCTGCGTGTCATTTGAAAGAAGTTGAAGATAACGTTGTTCTCATTGATTCTGTATCAAAACGATATAGTGAATGTGGAATTAGAATTGGAGCGCTGATTACAAAAAACAAACAGGTACATGACACAGTGATGAAGTTTTGCCAAGCGAGACTGAGTCCACCGTTAATTGGGCAAATAGCTGCAAATGCCTCTCTTAATGAGAACGGTAGTTATATGCAACGTAATTTTGATGAATATAAGAGTCGTCGCGACTTTATTATAAATCGTCTCAACAAAATTCCCGGTGTATACTCACCAATGCCTCAGGGTGCTTTTTATACTTTAGCTAGACTTCCGATTGATGATGCCGACAAGTTTTGTGCGTGGTGTCTTTCAGATTTCAGATATGAAGGTCAAACTATCTTTATGGCGCCTGCTACAGGTTTTTATGTTACACCCGGTTTGGGAACTAATGAGGTTAGAATTGCATATGTACTTAATATTGATGATCTTGATAAAGCACTTACAATATTAGAAAAAGCTTTGATAAAGTATAAGGAAGAGAACGAAATGTAACCATGAGTTCGGAACTTTTTATAGCAAGAAGGATTTATAAGGGAGATAATAAAAACAACAAACAAGTTTCATCCCCAGCAGTAAAAATTGCAATTGCCGGAATAGCACTTGGTCTTGCTGTAATGATTGTGGCAGTGTGTATTATTATTGGATTTAAAAATGAGATCCGAGGAAAAGTTATCGGTTTCGGCTCTCACATTCAAATCACCACTTTTGAAAGTAATGTCTCATATGAACACTCTCCTATTGCTGTATCAGATACACTTCTCAATATACTTAACTCAAACCCTGAAATAAGTCATATTCAAGAATTTATCACTAAACCAGGAATTATAAAAACCGATGACGATTTTATGGGTGTGGTATTAAAAGGAGTTTCTGAAAGCCACAGCTGGGATTTCTTTAAGACAAATCTACTAGAGGGAGATATAATTAAACCTAATGATACTACTACAGCTAATCAAGCAATAATATCAAAAAGCATTGCTGATAAACTTCTGTTGAAAATCGGAGAAAATTTTACTTGTTATTTTGTTCAGGACCCTATTCGTGCCCGTCGTTTTAATATTGTTGGAATATATGAAACAAATTTTGAAGATTATGATCAGCTCTTTATTATAACAGAAAAAAACATTCTTGGTAACCTTAACACATGGGATTCTGATATGGCTAGTGGTATTGAAGTACTAGTGAATGATTACGACAACTTAGACTTAATCACACAAGATCTCTTTTTCCAGATGGCATCATATAAAGATAGATTAGGCAATTCGCTTTATACCAGATCAATTAAAGATATTAATCCCATGATTTTCAATTGGCTTGATCTTTTGAATATGAACGTAGCTGTAATAATTATTTTAATGCTGATAGTATCTGGCTTTACTATGATATCCGGACTTCTCATTATTATTTTGGAAAGAACGAACATGATAGGGATACTAAAATCAATGGGAGCAAGAGATTTTAGTATCCGCAAAATATTTCTTTACTTATCGGCATTTTTAATTGGAAAAGGTATGCTTTGGGGCAATATAATAGCATTGGTATTTTGTTTTTTGCAGAATCAATTTAAAATACTAAAGTTAGATCCTTCAACATATTACCTTTCAGCTGTACCTGTTGACTTAAACCCTCTATATATTATACTTCTAAACATTAGTGTACTTATTGTATCTCTACTAATGATGATTGCACCATCATACCTTGTAGCCAAAATTACTCCCGCTAAATCCATAATGTTCGAATAGAAAACATTTTAAACATTAAACCAATACGTGACTTTCAAATTTATTGATCTAAATTTTGGCCCAAAATCCTTGGTAAAGTAGTTATCATTATACACTAGGTAAAGATCTGAAAGTGGTGCAAAACGCCATTGTAAACGCGAATTAATACCAAAATTATCTCTCTGATTACTATATTGAACTAATGTTGACCAAAATAAATTCTTAGTAAATGTAATATCAGCTCTTGGAGTTAACAACCAATAATCAACATCAGCATGTGGTTCAGGCAATCTAATTGCATCATAACGCCCATTGATGCCTATTGACACCCAGGGTTGTATTCGTATATTTGTTTCAACACTTCCTGTAAAGTTGTGCCCGTTGTAAAACTCACCCCCTGAAGCTTCTACATTATATGAGAAAAGTTTTGCGGGATTAGAAATATAATTAAGACTCAAATTATTATATGTATATCCTTGATTTCCTGGAATTGGCTCTGAATCGGGTTTTTGCGCAGGATTAAAATCATAAACTAAATAAGTATAATTATTCCTATAATCTAATCTTAATGAAGATTGATTATTAAAGAAAGCATTATAATATAAATTGTAAGTATGATCAGTTTTCTTCCAGTCCATATTAGGTCTCCAATAATATAAAGCCATTACACCCGGCGAATGTCTACTTATTATGCTGCCACTAGGATAAAAATTATATGAAAAACCATTCCCATTTTTTAATACACCTGTTCTTTGAATAAAACCTAAATCTGCTCTAAAATCCTCATCTACATACTGAAAATCAAGTATATACCTGAAATTTCGAGGTTGATATGTGACAGTAGTCTGCCAAGAGTAGTTTCCTTTATTATCTCCTGGTTGTAATGATTTGTGAAGATAGAATTTTCCATTCCAATTATTATCAGCTGATGCCAAATTATAATCAATTCCAAGAACTCTATTATACCTGTCTAATGGATTAAGAAAGTTATAGTTTCCTATAGCTTGCCTATTTACAACAAAAAAACCGAGATTAGAACGTGAAAACATTTTCCGTTGCATTGCAAACATCAAATTATTATTTGAAACTATCTCATTTACTGCATCTTCGGCTGTCTGCATATTTAAAAAACCAATACGCCAGTTGTCATTTAATTTCCCACTTAAACGTACACCACCAATTATGCGGTTTTCAATTGAGTTTCCAACTGTATCTCTAGCCAATCCTATTCTACGTGAGAAAAAAGGGTTTGCCGACCCAAATGAATCTCCATAACTACCAAACAGATCATTATTGTCAATAAAAAACTGACGCCTTTCTGGTAAGAACACCTCAAAACGAGACAAATTGGTGAAAACAGCATCTACTTCAACATTAGAAAAATCTGGATTAACTGTGATATCAAGATTCATATTATTACCTATAGCTAACTTTGCGTCACCCCCAAAGGTAAATCTATTATCTTTTGAGTCTAGTGTAAAATCATTTGAAGCAAGAGCATTAACATACGGTATAATCACAAAAGGTGTACGTGAAGCTTTTAGTGGTTCTTCAAACATGAGGGTTCCCATAAAAGCAAGGCTAGATAGTTGCTGATTTTGTGGTACTGGAGCCCAAGCACTCTGTTCGTTTGTTTGTAAATCCCATCTATAACATTGAAAACGCCATGTCGTTTCACCTTCATGATATTTAATGGAATTAAAGGGTATAGATGCTTCTAAAACATAATAATCATCATACATCATACTTTCCAACTCCCATATCTGATCCCAACTTGTATTGAGCTCTGCACCACCACCTGAAACAAAAGACTCACGTTGGACACCATAAGGAGTCATTCCAAAAAGATAAGCAGTATTGCCGTCCTTGAAAGTATCAAAAACTACTGTAACATTATCACTCGAATTACCTCTGAAATCTCGCCTAAGTGAATTCACGATATAATTATCCGACATAGCTTGAGCTCTTATACCAATGTACAGATTATTATCATCATATAATATGCGGAACTCTGTGGGATTAATAGATACGGAAGAATCAGAAGGAAAAAATTGCCAAAAATCATCTCCTACATAGGCAGTTTGCCAAACCTCTTCATCCATAATTCCATCAACTGTTATTTTTTCATTTATATATTTTGCAGTAATGGTTCTTTGCTGTTGTTGACCGAATACTATTACAGTACTGATTAAAAATACAATCAATATCGCAAGTCTACTTTTCATAATGTTTATTAGTTTTTTTATTAGTTAGAAAAATTAAAGATCTGTATGTGGTTTGTTTTTATTTATTTTCTTCTGAATAATGAGGGTTTTTCACCAACTGTATTTTTAAAAATCGACTGAAATGTGAAACCTCTAAAAAACCCAGCATATAAGCAATTTCAGTAATCTATAAATCGCTTTGTTTCAGCATACTTTTGCTTCCTGTAGAATTAAAGCAATAAATAAGTTAATTTTCATAAAGCTGTTTTTTTAATTTAATATTTACATTGCAAAAATAAATTCAATATATTAGAATTAGCTTATATATGTTACCTATTTACAACCAAATTTACTGATTTGCCATTATTTCGCGTAAACCATTAATTTTTTGTTATAAAAATCTTTGATTACCTCTGTTTTATAATAAATTTTACTAATAAACTCTATAATAGTGCAGATTTAATGTTGCAAAGTGAAAATAATTCAATATAAACTATGAAATATTTTTTCAACTAATATTTAGTAATATCCCTGCGTTGATGTTATATTTGCGTTAAGAACTTTAAAATTATGAGGATACTTCACACGGCAGACTGGCATTTAGGCAAACGACTGGAAGATTATTCACGCTTTGAAGAACAAGAGCTTGTAATGAAAGAGATATGTGAAATAGCAGATCGTGAACAAGTTAATCTAGTACTTATTTCAGGTGATTTGTTTGACACATTTAATCCTCCAACGGAAGCTGTTGACCTATTTTATAAAACTTTGAAAAGACTAACAAATGGAGGCAACCGAGCAGTCGTAGCAATTGCAGGGAATCATGATTCTCCGGATAGAATTGAAGCTCCCGATCCACTTGCAAGGGAATGTGGAATCATTTTTGCTGGATACCCTAACAGTATAATCACTTCGTTTACACTAGAATCAGGCTTAAAGATTACCAAAAGAGAAGAAGGATTTATTGAATTAATGCTTCCGAGAAAATCTTTTCCATTGAGAATTTTGTTAACTCCATATGCAAATGAATATCGACTAAAGCACTTCTTAAATACTGAAGATAAAGATGCAGAACTTCGCAAAGTACTTCAGAAGCACTGGAAAACCATTGCTAATAAATATTGTGACAATATGGGTGTTAACATACTTGTAACTCATCTTTTTATGATTAAAAAAGGTGATCCCATACCTGATGAACCTGAAGATGAAAAGCCTATTCTACACGTTGGTGGCGCTCAGGCAATATTTACAGAAAATATACCAAGCGAGATTCAGTATACTGCTTTGGGACATCTACACAGAATGCACAGAGTAGATGATTCAGTATCTGCAGTTTATTATAGTGGTAGTCCTATTTCATATAGTTTTTCAGAGTCTAATCAAAAGAAGTTTGTTTTGATTATTGATATTAAACCAGGAGAAAAAGCAAAAATAAAAGAAGTAGAATTGACAACTGTAAAACCTCTTTTGCGAAAACGTGCATACGGTATTGATATGGCAGTTGAATGGCTTTCTAAAAATCAAAATGCGCTGGTAGAACTAACTTTGGTAACTGATACTTTCATAACTCCTCTAGAAAGAAGAAAACTGAATGCTGTTCATCAAGGTATTATAACCATTATCCCAGAGGTAGTTAATCAAGATCTTAAGATGGAGAATAGAGATATACAAATTGATCTAAGCAAAAGTATGGAGTCACTCTTTAGCGACTATTTTACTCATGAAAAAGGACAAGAACCCAACGAAGATATAATGAATATTTTTAGAGAAATTTTAGCAGAGGAGGATGAGGAATGATACCTATAGAACTAACAATTGAAGGATTATATTCGTATCAGGAAAGACAAACTATAGATTTCAGAAAACTTACTACTGCGGGTCTATTTGGTATATTTGGAACGGTTGGAAGCGGTAAATCATCAATACTGGAAGCTATAACTTACGCAATTTATGGAAAAACTGATAAATTAAATATTTCAGGTGACAATCGCTACTATAATATGATGAACCTTAAATCAAATGAAATCTTTATTGATTTTATATTTGAAACTGGTAAAAATCAGACTGCTTATCGTGCAATTGTTAGAGGTAAACGCAATAGAAAACGTTTTGAAGAGGTAAAAACACTTGAACATACTGCCTATAAGAAAATAAATAACGAATGGATCCCAATTGGCATCAATGATCTGGAGAATGCAGTAGGCCTAAGTTTTGTCAACTTTAAACGCACTATAATTATTCCGCAAGGACAATTTCAAGAATTTCTACAGTTAGGGAATAAAGACAGAACGACAATGATGAAGGAGCTGTTTAACCTTCAAAAATTTGAGTTTTATTACAAGGTTGTATCTCTTGAAAACAAAAACAATGAGAAGAAAAATAATATAAATGGTCAGATACAACAATTAGGACCTTTGAATATAGAGCAGGTTTATATTTACAAACAACAACTTTTAAATATAGAAAAATCTATAGAAGATTTGAATGTTGATATCACAGAATTTCAAAAAGAAGAAGAACAACTTAGAAGTTTTAAATCACTTATACTAAAAAAAGACGAAGTTGAAATATTACTTAATAAACTGATTCAGAAAGAGCCTGAATTTTTAGAACTAAAAAAAAGAACTGACAGATATGAGTTATGCGTTATGAGTTTTAAACATCTACTAGACTCTTTAGACGATTATTTAGAGAAGAAAAAAAATCGTGAAAATAGCATTAAGCTTGATAATTTGACTCTCATTTCTCATAACAATAAAATAAAAGAGTTGAAGAAAACGCTGGAAGATTTAAAACCACATTACGACAAACGAGAAGAAATAAAACTAAAAGCCAATGAGTTAAATATTATACTCAAAATAAAAAATCTGGCAAACAGTGTTATTGAAACCACATCAAGTGTTGAGAAAGGCACTGAATATTGGAATAATACTAATCTAATTGTAATAAATTTAAAAAAAGAGAAGATAAGCTTAGAGGAAATTTTACAAGACTTGCGAAATAAGATGCCTGATGTCACATTGTTGACTAAAATCAAGACTTGGTATAACGAAAAAAACATTCTTGATCGTCAGATCTTAGAAATAGAAAGAGATTTACAAAAATATTTAAGTAGAGAGAAAGAATTAAACAATCAGAAAAACATTCTTCTTGAAGAGCCAATTCTAAAGGGTAAAATTATAAATGAATGGAGTTTTAAAAAGTGTAACCAACATCTCGAATTGGTTTCTATTAGGATTAAAAACAGACAAAACGAACTGAATAAGCAGGAGCGTCATGTCTTAGTTAAAGCTCGTCTGAAAGACTATGCAGAAAATCTTAAAGATAATGTTCCCTGTCCTCTTTGCGGATCTTTACATCATCCTGAAATTTTTAAAAGTGAGGATATTGAAAAATTGTTAGAAAAAATAAAAGAGGATAAAAATGACATAGAGAAAGATTTGAATACAATATCTTCTATCAGTATGCAGTTGAATATGATTGAAATAAGTCATAATGACACAGTTTATCAGATTAAAGAGTTGCAAAAATCAAAAAGAATTTTTGAACAGGGTATTGCAGCTCATAATGACCTGTTTACTTGGAAACAATTTAAGAAAGTAGAAGAGCTTGACAGCACTTTCAGCGAGATGGAGAAGATACAGGTTAATATTAAGTCAAACGAAACAGAGTTACAACAAAAAATTAAAGAGCTTAATAAACAAGATGATATTCTGGAACGTGCAAGTAAAAAACTTGAGGTACTTAAAAACTCACTTACAATTCATAAAACAGAACTAAAAACTTTAATTCAACAATTAAAAATAATCAAATACGATGATTACAAAGAAAAGAGCGACAGTTTTATTAACGATAAGAGAATCAACATACTCAAGGAATATGAATTAGTAGAAAAACAATATACTACTGACAACAAACTGCTTCAAGAAGAAAAAAGAAAAAGAGATTTGTTAAATGGAAAACTTGAAGCTAATATTTTTGAACTAGAAAAAGAACTATCTACAATTAAGAAAATCGAGAGTAAAATTGAATCAGAGCTTATAAAATCGGAATTTAGTTCAATTGAAGAAATAAAAACAATTATTTTACAATCGATTAATATAAGACAAGAAAAAAAAAGAATTGAGGAATTCAATAATAACCTATTGAAATGCAAATCCACATATGATCAGCTGCAAAAAGATGTTGGTGAACGCATATATGATAGTAATTATCATGATAATCTTGTTGATAAAATTCAATTGAAAAACAATCAACTAACAGCGTTTAACAAAGAGCATGGAAAAATTACAGAACTTTTGAGAACATTACAGAAAAACATAAAAACACAAACTGTCCTTCGCGAAAACCTTCAAGAAATTGAATTAAGATCTGAAAACTTAAAGATAATGAAAAATCTATTTAAGGCCAGTGGTTTTGTAAATTATATATCAACGATATATTTGCAAAATCTTTGCAATGCTGCAAATGACAAATTCTTTCAATTGACTAGACAAAAAATGAGTTTAAAAATAACACCTGATAATAATTTTCAGATACGTGACTTTATGAATGGTGGAAAAGAGAGGAGCATTAAAACGCTTTCGGGAGGTCAAACATTTCAAGCATCGCTTTCTCTAGCACTTGCTTTAGCAGATAATATTCAAAAAATAACAGAATCAAATCAGAACTTTTTCTTCCTCGATGAGGGGTTTGGCTCACTTGACAAAGAATCGCTTGATATTGTTTTTAACACTCTTAAATCATTAAGAAAAGAAAATAGAATTATTGGAATAATTTCTCACGTAGAGGAAATGCAACAGGAAATTGATATTCATATTCGCATAGAAAATGATGCTGAGCATGGAAGTATAATTCACAGCAGTTGGGAAGTATAATACTAAAACTATATCTTAAGAAAACAAATAGTATAAATATTTGTTGTTAGTATATTCCTTTGTAAAACTAATTAAGGTGTATAATTATTTAAATGATACAGAAAATACTAATCGCTAACCGTGGTGAAATAGCAGTACGCGTAATGCGAACATGTAAGGAGATGGGCATACAAACTGTTGCCGTTTATTCAGAAGTAGATAGAACATCAAGGCATGTGGCTTATGCCGATGAAGCAGTAAATATAGGTATGGCATCAGCTGCTGATAGCTACTTAAATATTGATAAAATCATTTATGCTGCAAAAAAATTTAACGTGGATGCTATTCATCCAGGTTACGGATTTCTCAGTGAAAATGTTGAGTTTGCTCGTCGTTGTAAAGAAGAAGATATTATTTTTATAGGTCCTTCAGCTGAAAGTATAGCATTAATGGGCGATAAGATTTCTGCTCGTAGGAGGATGATTGAAGCTAAAGTACCGGTTGTGCCAGGTATATCTGAAGATTTAAAGCCAAGAGATTTATTTCGTCATTGTCGCAAAATTGGATTCCCAATTATAATTAAGGCTACTGCAGGTGGAGGTGGTAAGGGTATGCGACTTGTATATAAAGAGGAATATTTGCAAGAATCATTTGATGCAGCTAAATCAGAAGCAATGGCATCATTTGGAAATGATTCTGTATATATCGAGAAATATATTGAATCGCCACACCATGTTGAAATACAATTTTTGGGCGATTCACATGGGAATGTGGTGCATCTTTTCGATCGTGAATGTTCTGTTCAGCGTCGCCACCAGAAGATCATAGAGGAAAGTCCTTCTCCATTTATTGACAAAAAAACTAGACTCGCAATGGGTGCTATTGCTGTTAAAGCAGCAAAATCAATAAACTATGTTGGTGCAGGTACAATTGAGTTTCTTGTTGATAATGATATGAACTTCTATTTTCTTGAGATGAATACTCGACTTCAAGTTGAGCATCCTATTACTGAGGAAGTACTTGGTGTTGATATAGTTAAAGAACAGATAAATATTGCAAACGGAAATAAACTAAGCTTTACTCAAGATCAGCTGCATCAGCGTGGTCATGCAATTGAATGCAGAATTTATGCAGAGGATACTGAAAATAATTTTGCACCTGCACCTGGAGTTATACATTCAATACAAACCCCAAAAGGTCTAGGAGTACGTATTGATACACATATATATACAGGTTATGAAATTTCTATTTATTACGATTCAATGATAAGTAAACTTATCGTTTGGGCAACAAATCGCACATATGCATTGGAACGTATGAGAAGGGTACTTTACGAATATAAAATTACAGGTGTAAAGACTAATATAGATTATCTCAGACGTATTATGGATAACCGTGAATTTGTTCAAGGTAATTATACTACTCATTTTATTGATGATAATACTAATAAACTTCAAAAAGGCAATGAGTTTGAAGATGAAATAGAAGATATGGCAATTATTGCAGCTTATATTGATTATGTAGTAAACAGTAATGATTCTTCAACCACAGTAATGGACAATCAACCCATAAGTAGATGGCGTGCATTTGGAAAACAAAAAGGAGTTTTAAGAATATGAGAGCTAAACTAGATAACAGAATCCGTGAAGTAGAAATAATTTCCAAAGATGAAAACAAAGTAGAGATTTCTGTGGATGGAAAAATCTATGATATTGATGTGGTAATGTCAGAGAGTGGATTTTGTTCTATTATTTATGAAGGACGCTCGTATAACGCTGAATCTGTTAGACACTCAGAAGGGAAGTATACAATTACAACTAATTTTCGTCATTTTGATATTGAACTATCAAATCCACAGAAAAAATACCTGAGAGGTCGACAATCATCTGTAGAAGAAGTACAGAACACAATAGTTTCACCTATGCCGGGTAAAGTAATTAAGATTATGATATCTGAGAATATGGAGGTTAAACAGGGAGATCCATTAATAATTGTAGAAGCAATGAAGATGCAAAGTACATACAGTGCTGTTCAGGATGCAATTGTTAGTAAAATCCATATTGAAGAAGGAGATCCAGTTATTAAAGATCAACTACTCATAACTTTTAAAACTAATTAATAAAAGCTATAATGACTTTAGAAGAAATATATAAAAATTTTAAAGAAAAAAACAAGGCTGCCGAATTGGGAGGTGGCGAAAAAGCAATAGTAAAACAAAAAAAAGCAGGAAAGCAAACTGCAAGAGAAAGAATCAACATGCTTTTGGATGATAATACTTTTGTTGAGACTGACAAATTTGTACTGCATGATTCACATAATTATAATATGCAGAATAATCGTATCCCGGGTGATGGTGTTGTAACTGGCTATGGTAAAATTGAAAATCGAATTGTTTACATTTATGCTTACGATTTTACAGTTTATGGAGGTTCACTTTCTCGTACTAATGCAAATAAAATCGTAAAGATTCAAAAACTGGCACTTAAAAATGGAGCTCCAATAATTGCATTAAATGATTCAGGCGGCGCACGTATTCAAGAAGGTGTAATGGCACTTAGCGGTTATTCAGAGATTTTTAATAATAACGTAAAGTCATCTGGTGTAATTCCTCAGATCTCAGCGATATTAGGCCCCTGTGCAGGTGGAGCTTGTTATTCACCCGCACTTACCGATTTCATTTTTATGGTAAGAGATGAAAGTTACATGTTTGTTACAGGTCCTGATGTTGTAAAAACTGTTACACATGAGGAGTTAACAAAAGAGGAGCTTGGAGGTGCATCTGTTCATTCTTCTAAAAGCGGTGTTGCTCACTTTGTTGGCAACGATGAAGAGGAGACTCTTATGATGATCAGAGAGTTAATTAGTTTTCTTCCATCAAATAATATGGAAGACCCTCCACAAACTGCTACACGAGACAACATTAACCGTAAGACTTCTTATATTCAAGATCTTATCCCCCAAGATTCAAATATACCATATGATATGAAAAAATTAATCGAAGAAGTAGTCGATGAAAACTATTTTTTCGAAATTATGCCTCAATTTGCTCAAAATGTGATTATTGGATACTCAAGAATGGGAGGCAAAACTGTTGGTATTGTTGCTAATCAGCCGTCCTATCTAGCAGGTGTTCTAGATATTGATGCTTCTGATAAAGTAGCAAGATTTATTCGTTTCTGTGATTGCTTTGACATTCCAATAATAACATTTGTGGATGTGCCAGGATTTCTTCCAGGGAAGGATCAGGAACACAATGGTATAATACGGCATGGAGCCAAAATTATGTATGCATATGTTGAAGCGACCGTTCCGAAAATCACACTTATTACGCGTAAAGCTTATGGTGGTGCCTATGTGGTAATGTCATCCAAAGAGTCTGGTGCTGACATAAATCTTGCATATCCCAATGCGGAAATCGCAGTAATGGGTGCAGAAGGTGCAATAAAAATTCTTTATCGCTCATCTGGAGAAGATGAGCGCCAGAGTGCTATTAATGAATATGATGATTTTTTTTCAAATCCGTTTCGAGCCGCAGAAAAAGGATATATCGATGAAATAATATTACCCGAAGATACCCGTTTGAAGTTGATTCAAGGATTGGAGATGACAGCAAATAAAACTGAAAATAATCCACCAAAAAAGCATGGAAATCCTCCATCATAGCTTTTCGTTATTAGTAACAACATGATGCTTACATTATGTAAAGTGATTTTGTAATAACAATTTAGGAACAAATGTTGAAAACTTGTTTAAAAGATGTTCAAAATTTAAGGTGTAAATATTTGTTTTATAATTGACATCAATATTATATTTGTAATAAACAAAAGAGATGTCAATCTCGTTATATATTTTAATATAGACAATATAGGAGTTCTTTGAAATTTTGCATACTACAGGAAGATTTTTATTCTAGAGATGAATGAAACTAATTGTTCAATCTCCAATGTTTATGACGAATTAAACTTAATTGTTTATTCCGACGAACTGAATAAAAAACCTTTTACAATTGACTATTTATAACTACAGTTATTTTTACTTTAAGATTTATTATAGAATTTAAAAAGTTTTGTTTTATATTAAAAAAACGAATATAACTGTTTGTAAATTCTTTTTAGTAGCTAAAAAAATTGAAAAATTTTACTACATCATATTTTTCCTTTTATGGAAATAATGACGGTAAAATATTCAAAGCTGAATACTGTTTTACAATCGTAAAACTTATTCTGCTTCACAATTCGGAAAAATTAGTATCAAACGATTCAATGTTATCGA
>CAZURM010000038.1:0-19998 GCA_964622945.1 uncultured Proteiniphilum sp. | reverse complement strand
TAATTCTAAATATTGTGCTGTAGGTGAGGTGGGAATTGATCTTCACTGGGACACAGCACTTAAATATGAACAAATTGCTGCTTTTGAGGAGCAGCTGAAATGGAGCATCGAATTGAACTTACCGGTATCTATGCATTTCAGAAATGCTACGTTAGATGTGATTAATAGCATCAAAAGGGTAGGAGAAAAATCAATCAGAGGAGTGTTTCATAGCTTTGGCGGGGGGAATGATGAATTAAATGCCATTTTACAATTAAAAAATTTTATGGTAGGTATTAATGGTGTGATTACATTCAAAAATTCAAATTTATCAGAAACCTTAATTAATTGTCCTTTTGATAGGGTGGTATTGGAAACTGATTCGCCTTATCTCTCGCCGATGCCATATAGAGGAAAACGTAATGAATCTTCTTACATATATATAATAGTAAAGAAATTATCTGAAATATGGCAAAAAAGTGTAGAGGAGGTGGTGGAAATTACAACTACTAATGCAGAGAGAATTTTTGAATTAAACAATTAGAGAAAACTCAAAATCGTACATTATTTAAAAATATTTTTGAATAGAAGTAGCTTATAATCGATAAATTCAGTAAATTTGCCCCTTGAAATGAACAAGAATGAAATATTTTTTGTAATTTGCACTCCGTTTCTGGAAAGTGCCTCTTTGGAGAGATGCTCGAGTGGTTGAAGAGGCACGCCTGGAAAGCGTGTATACATCGAAAGTGTATCGTGGGTTCGAATCCCACTCTCTCCGCTAAATTATATTAGTTGGAAAATCAATTAGATAAGATTTAATAAATATTAATACTGAAAAGAAATTTAAATCATTTATAAACAAACAAATTAAGATCATTAATCAACAAAATTGAACACACAATGAAAAAGTTATTTGCAATTTTAGCAATCTTCGGAATGATGTCTGTAGGATTGTCTTCGGTTCTTCTCGCACAAGAAACTACTTCTGCAGGACAAACAGAACAAGTAGCAGCAGCTCAAGTACAAGAAGTTGCAGGCGGTCTTCACCAAGCACTTAAAGTTAAATTTATTGAAGGTGGTGCCGGCTTTATGAGTACTATTGCTATCTGTCTAATACTTGGATTGGCTTTCAGTCTTGAAAGAATTATTTATTTTAGTTTAGCTGATATTGAGCCTGACACTTTCCTTAGGAAAATTGGCGATGCATTGGATAGAGGTGATGTAGAAGCAGCAAAAGACATAGCACGCGATACAAGAGGACCTATAGCTTCAATTGTTTATCAAGGTCTATTACGACTTGATCAGGGAGCTGAAGAAGTTGAGAGATCAATAGTATCTTTTGGAGGTGTACAATCAGGATTACTTGAAAGAAATCTTTCTTGGATTACCCTGTTTATTGCTATTGCTCCATCTCTTGGATTCTTGGGAACTGTTATAGGTATGGTTCAAGCATTTGATGATATTCAAAGAGCAGGTGATATGAGCCCGACAATTGTTGCCGGTGGTATGAAAGTTGCTTTGATTACAACTGTAGGTGGTTTGATCGTTGCTATTATCCTTCAGATTATTTACAACTATATCCTATCCAAAATGGAAGGTATCTTAAACAAAATGGAAGATGCCTCAATCACATTCCTTGATCAGGTTATAAAATATAACGTTAAATACAAAAACTTGTAATAAAATGGCTGTAACTAAAATACACAGAATATCCAGAATGACTCTAATCATATCTGTAATAATTTCAATTGTAGTATTGGGGCTTTATTTCCTTGGCGGACAAGTTCCGGATGTTGATAAGATTGGAGCGGATATGTCACAGCCCCTTTTTACAGATTTGGTTTTATATTGGATGTATGCACTCCTAATAATAACTATTGTAGTGCTTATTGGTTTTGCTATAGTTGATTTTTTTAGAGGATTAAAAGAAAATCCTAAAAAGGCTCTTAGCGGTCTTTATGCGCTTTTGGCTATAGCAGCTGTATTAATTGTGACATATGTAATTGGAGATGGAACTTTACTTTCAATACCAGGATATGAAGGATCTGATAATGTGCCGGCTATTTTGAAATTAACTGATATGTGGCTCTATTCGATGTATTTCATGCTGGTAATTACTGTATTGGCAATATTAGTTATGCCATTAGTAGTGAGAAAGAAATAAGTTTTGAAAAGTAATTAACGATTCTCATTGAGAATCAGAAAAATAAGGATTTAAATATGGCAAAATCAGATAGAAAGGTTCCATCACTAAACGCTAGTTCTATGGCTGACGTTTCTTTCTTGCTGCTTTGTTACTTCTTGATGGTGTCAAGTATGGATATTGACTCAGGATTGGCTAGACTTTTGCCACCACCACCACAAAATCAAGATATACAGGCTTCAGTAGATGTTCAGCGTAGAAATCTGTTAGTTATACTAGTGAATTCGCAGAATGAGATATTGGTTCAAGATCAGCAAGGAGCCGTACTGTATGGTAATGAAAGTGAATTACAAGGTGGTTCAGGAAATGCAGCAATGAAAGATTTGGTAAAAGGATTTGTATTGAATACATCAAACAGTCCGGATTTACCACAATTAATTGAGGAAGATTTTGGTGCACCAATTGGTACTGTTCCTGTTACTTCTAATCACGTAATTTCAATACAGAACGACGCAACTACGAGATATAGTGCATATATAGCTGTTCAAAATGAGGTGGTTAGAGCTTATAACGAGCTTAGAGACGAAGGTGCAAGAAGATATTTTGGCTCTTCGTATGAAGAACTAACTACTAGTCAAAAGGGTCAGATAGATGAACTCTATCCTCAACGTATCTCTGAAGCTGAACCTAGAAATTATGGAGGACAAGAATAGATATGGGAAAATTTAATAAAAGTGGAAAGAGGGGAATGCCAGAATTGAATACATCTTCGATGCCGGATATTGTATTCGCTGTACTCTTTTTCTTTATAATAACAACGACTTTACGTTCTGAAACTCTGATGGTGAGATTGAGATTTCCAACTGCATCGGAAGTACAAAAACTAGAGAAAAAGTCTTTGGTGACCTATATAAATATTGGACCACCGTTAGATACAAGACTAGGGACTGGAACACAGATGCAATTGAATGATAGATTTGCACAGGTAGCAGATATACAGAACTATATTGCACAGGAAAAAGCAAGTATGAATGAGGCTGATCAACCTTTAATGACTGTTTCAATTAAAGCAGATGAAAATACTCGTATGCAGTATATCACTGATGTTAAACAGGCGCTAAGACAAGCTTATGCATTAAAGATAAGCTATTCAGCAAGAAAAGATCAGAATTAAGGCTAAAGCTAATTCGTAACTTATTTATAATATTAAAAAACCGGATTATTTAATTAATTCGGTTTTTTTATGTCATGTTTTATTTACTCTATCAAATATATATCACAGCATTTCAATATATCGCAGTTCTTCAAATATAGGGCTCTGTTTATTTTAATATAGGTCGATTTTTTAATATTTTGTATCTTTTTTTAATATAAATCCCAAGTTCTCAAATATTTATATATGAGTGGTTTAGAGATATAAATTAAGTTTGTTCGCTAATGTTGAGATATAAATATTATTTATATGCTAGAGATAAACAAATCATATAATAAAAAGGTTTATCTCTCATAAATTAATTATTTAGATACATATAACAGCAGAATATAATTAAAACAATAAAATATGAAGAGAAAAACAAATTTATTACACATCGGGTGGCTTGCATTAAGAGTTGGTATTGGTATATCAATATTTTTACATGGACTCCCCAAAATAATGGGTGGCCCCGATACTTGGACAATGCTAGGTAGTACAATGTCTAATTTTGGAATTGAATCAGGACATGTGTTCTGGGGCTTTTTAGCAGCCTTCTCAGAAATGGTGGGTGGACTATTATTTGCCGTAGGATTCCTTTTCAGACCTGCAGTGGTTTTGTTGACAGGTACAATGGTTGTAGCTTTGATGACGCACCTTGTTAGAGGAGATGGTTTTATGGCTTATGGGCATGCTTTGGATTTGTTAATAGTCTTTGCAGCTTCAATTTTAATAGGAACAGGAAAATATTCATTGGATGCGAAATTTTTGCCTAAAATTGCATAGATAGAGTAATAGGATAATCATACTATTATCATACTATTATCTTATAAATATCCGAACATAAAAATACCCCTTATTTGTAATTTATACGAATAAGGGGTATTTACTTTTTTTAAAAAAAGAGGGTAAGCTTACTATATCGCGCCGCTACAACCAAATACCCTTGCTTCGATCAAGACCTGGGGGATTCAATGGGAGCTGGCCGTATAGGACTTACCCAATTGCAAAGATAAGACAATTTTCGCAGATACAAAAAACTGAATTGATTTTTACTATTCAAGTCATTTTTTTATCTTTGTAATACTAACAGAACTTTAACTTTAAAAAAATCAATCAATCAATAGTATAATTATGACAATAGTAGATAGGTTTATTAAATATGCTCGTATTGACACTCAGTCTGATGAGAATAGCACTCAGACCCCAAGTACTCAGAAACAGTTTAATCTTGCAAAAGAGGTAGAGAAAGAAGCTTTAGAAATGGGGCTTGTTGATGTTAGTCTAGATAATAACTGTTACCTAATGGCAACTTTGCCATCTAATACTAAAAAGAATGTACCTGTTATAGGGTTTATAGCTCATTTTGATACTAGTCCTGATATGAGCGGTAATAATGTGAATCCGCGTATAATTAAAAAATATGATGGTGAAGATATTATATTGAATGAGGCTAATAATGTAATTCTTTCTCCTAAAGATTTTCCCGAATTATTGTTACATAAAGGTGAAGATATAATTGTAACTGACGGAACAACATTATTGGGGGCTGATGATAAGGCTGGCATAGCTGAAATTATGAGTGCTATGCAATATCTTATTGATCATCCTGAGATTGAGCATGGTAAGATTAGAATAGCTTTCACCCCTGATGAAGAGATTGGTCGCGGTGCAGATAAATTTGATGTTGAAAAGTTTGGAGCTGACTGGGCTTATACTATGGACGGTAGTGAAGTTGGTGAACTTGAGTACGAAAACTTTAATGCTGCATCAGCCAAGATTGAAATACAGGGAAGAAATGTACATCCCGGATATGCTAAGAATAAGATGATTAATGCACTGCATGTAGCAAATGAGCTTATATCGTTATTACCAAAAGAACAACGTCCTGAATATACTGAAGGGTATGAGGGTTTTTTCCATCTTATTTCTATGAATGGATCTGTTGAAGAAGCAGACTTATCATTTATTATTCGTGACCATGACAGAGATATTTTTGAAGATCGTAAAAAATTATTGATGAATACTGTTGAGATTCTGAATAAAAAGTATGATAACAGGCTTAAACTTAATCTAAGTGATCAGTATTATAATATGAAAGAAAAAGTAGAACCTGTAATGCATATAGTTGATTATGCCTATCGTGCTATGGAAGAATTGGGCATTAAACCTAACGTAAAACCAATACGTGGTGGCACTGATGGTTCTAAACTCTCATTTATGAGCTTACCGTGTCCGAATATATTTGCGGGAGGATTAAATTTCCATGGTAAATATGAATTTTTACCGATTCCCTCATTGGAAAAAGCATCACAGGTTATTGTAAAAATAGTTGAATTAGTAGCTAGAGATTGAGGACTGACTATTATATTTTAATAAATATTCTGAACTTCTAAATAATAGAAATAGAAATGAAAAAAACACCTTTTACAGATATGCATATCAGTTTAGGAGCTAAAATGCATGAATTTGCAGGCTATAATATGCCTATTGAATACTCGGGTATTATTGATGAACATCAAACTGTAGTAAATTCTGTTGGGGTGTTTGATGTATCGCATATGGGAGAGTTTTGGGTTAAAGGTCCTAAAGCTTTTGAGTTTTTGCAGAGAGTAACCAGTAATGATATATCTAAGCTTCAATTGGGGAAAGCACAATATACCTGTTTAATAAACGAAAATGGTGGAATTATTGATGATTTTATTGTCTATTATTACCAGCCTGAAAAATATTTGATGGTAGTTAATGCTGCCAATATTGAGAAGGATTGGAACTGGTGCGTGAAGTGTAATACTATGGATGCAGATCTCGAGAATGCTTCCGAGCATACTGCTCTACTTTCAGTGCAAGGACCAAAAGCTAAGAGTACATTACAAAAACTTACTGATGCCGATCTTGATATTGTACCTTCCTATGGATTTATTACATCAAAATTTGCAGGTGTTGATAATGTTATTATTTCTAATACCGGCTATACAGGAGCTGGTGGATTTGAGCTTTACTTTTATCCTGAAAATGGACGAAAGGTATGGGATGCTATATTTCAAGCAGGAGAAGAATTTGGCATTAAACCTGTTGGGCTCGGAGCTCGTGACACTTTACGAATAGAGATGGGATATTGCTTGTATGGTAACGATTTAGATGATTCAATCACTCCTTTACAAGCTGGTCTTGGGTGGATAACAAAATTTACAGATAATAAACCATTTATTGGAAGAGATGTTTTAGAAAAAGAAAAATCTGAAGGAATATCACAGGAACTGTGCTGTTTTGAATTAATCGATAGAGGTATTCCTCGATATGGGTATGATATTGTTACAGAAGCAAATGATGTTATAGGAAAAGTAACTTCAGGAACTATGTCGCCTATGTTAAAAAAGGGTATTGGTATGGGATATGTAATACCTGAATTTGCAAAAATAGGGACAGAGTTTTTCATAAACATACGTAATAGAAACTTGAAAGCAGTGGTAGTTAAACCACCTTTCAGAAAACAGAATAGTAATATGTAACAATTGGTATCTTACTGTCTAATGATGATATATCACAACTTTCATGATAATATTGCTAACAGTTTAAAGCCTATGAAGAGAGAATAGTAAAAAGTATTTTAGAGTTATTTTTATCTATTCAGCCTAATTCTCTTTTTAGATTATGGTGGGATAAATTTCTTTTTTTCCAGCTAAAAGAGTGTTCCTTAATAAAGATGCTATTGTCATTGGTCCAACTCCACCAGGTACGGGAGTAATAAAAGAGCATTTTGGAGCAACTTCATCAAATTTTACATCGCCTTTAAGTTTGAAACCTGATTTGGTGTTATCGCTTGGAACCCTTGTTGTACCAACATCTATAACAACAGTCCCGTCTTTGACCATATCGCCTGTGAGAAATTCAGGAACACCAAGTGCCGCTATAATAATATCTGCCTTAAGACATATTTCTTTAATATTATTAGTCCTGCTATGACAAACTGTTACAGTACAGTCTCCTGGATAGGATTTCTGCATCATTAGCATAGAGATAGGTTTTCCTACAATATTACTTCTACCTAATACAACACAGTGTTTTCCTTTTGTTTGAATATTATATCTTTTTAGTAGTTCTAATATACCTGATGGAGTGGCTGACACAAAACAGGGCATGCCAAGTGACATGCGACCAACATTTACTGGATGAAAACCATCAACATCTTTTCGGTAATCAATTGCTTCTGTTATTTTGATTTCTGAAATATGTTTAGGAAGAGGTAATTGCACAATAAATCCATCGATATCAGTATCTTTGTTTAGACGATTTACACAATCAAGTAGTTCTTCTTCTGTTACATCTGTGCCGTAACGTATAAGAGTAGATTTAAAGCCAACTTGTTCGCACGCTTTAACCTTGTTTGCAACATATGTTTCACTTCCACCATCATGTCCAACTAATACAGCTGCAAGGTGTGGTATCTTACCTCCTGCAATTTTAATTTGGGCTACTTCTTCGGCGATTTCTTTCTTTATTTGTGCTGATACAGCTTTTCCATCAATTAAATTCATATATCTAAAAATATATAAGTATATAGATTATCTTCTTCGCATATTTTTAATTGTTTGCCTTCTTCCGTCAGTAGTCATCTTACGCATCATTTTACGTGTTTCATCAAACTGTTTGATTAGTCTGTTAACTTCTTGAACATCAGTTCCACTACCTTTGGCAATACGGGCACGACGACTTCCATTAAGTATTTCGGGATTTGAACGTTCTTGAGGTGTCATAGAACGAATAATCGCTTCTATACCTTTAAATGCGTCATCATCAAAATCAAGATCTTTAATCTGTTTTCCTATTCCGGGAATCATTGATGCGAGATCTTTCAGATTTCCCATCTTTTTTATTTGCTGAATCTGATTAATAAAATCATCAAAATCAAATTGATTTTTAGCTATCTTTTTTTGTAGACGTCGTGCTTCTTCTTCGTCGTATTGTTCTTGTGCCTTTTCAACGAGAGTTACAACGTCTCCCATGCCAAGTATACGGTCAGCCATACGTTCAGGATGGAAAACATCTATTGCATCAAGCTTTTCACCGGTACCTACAAATTTAATTGGCTTATCTACAACAGAACGAATGGAAAGGGCGGCTCCACCACGCGTGTCACCATCAAGTTTAGTAAGTACAACTCCATTAAAATTAAGACGTTCATTAAATTCTTTTGCAGTATTTACTGCATCCTGACCTGTCATTGCATCAACCACGAAAAGAATCTCTTGAGGATTAACCGCATTCCTAATAGACTCAATTTCATCCATCATCTGTTCGTCTATTGCCAGACGACCGGCAGTATCAATTATAACCAAATCACGACCATACTGACGTGCATGTTGAATTGCATTTTTAGCTATTTTGACTGGATTCTTATTATCCTCTTCTGAATATACCGGTACACCAATTTGCTCTCCTAAAACTTTTAATTGTTCAATAGCTGCAGGACGATATACGTCACCTGCAACAAGTAATGGAGTTTTACCTCGTTTACTTTTGAGCATATTTGCTAGTTTACCTGAGAAAGTGGTTTTTCCAGATCCTTGAAGGCCAGACATCAAAATAACAGCAGGATTACCTTTTATATCAATATCTGCTGCAGTACCACCCATTAATAATGCTAACTCATCGTGGACTATTTTCACCATCAACTGCTCAGGTTTTACTGCATTAAGTACATCTTCGCCTAATGCTTTTTCTTTTACTTTTTCTGTAAACTCCTTGGCAGTTTTATAATTTACGTCAGCATCAAGTAGAGCACGACGAACTTCTTTGAGCGTTTCGGCAACATTAATCTCTGTTATCTTACCTTGTCCTTTTAATATCTTAAACGACCTCTCCAGTCTGTCACTTAAATTTTCAAACATATTATTTTATTATGATTTAGTTTTAATCTCCATCAATCTATGTTATTAAGTATGGTGTCTTATAGAAGATTGAAATGTTGCACAAAGATAATGAAAAAGGATTATTTGAGAAAATTTCGAAGTTTATACTATAAACGACCAATTAATATGTAAAATATGCCATATTCGACATAGAAGGCTATTTTGAATTATTTATAGTTTTACAAAAAGTTTAATGGTATAAAATGTTTAAGTTTGTCTCTTATAAAAGTGGCAATGTTTTAAAACTTCTAATCATGACTAAAAGAAGTCAAAAGGATCTTCAAAAATTCATTTATCTCTCTATAGTTGCTGCTATAGTTACTATATTACTCAAATTTTATGCGTACTATATTACTGGTTCAATGGGGCTTTTATCTGATGCTCTAGAATCTTTTGTTAATCTTTTTGCAGCAATATTTGCACTTATTATGCTCAAACTATCTCAACGTCCTGCAGATGATGATCATAAATATGGACATAGTAAAGCTGAGTATTTTTCAAGTGCAGTGGAAGGAGCCCTTATTTTAGTTGCTGCTTTTTGTATCATTTGGTCAAGTATACCTCGAATTGTAAATCCAAAACTTATTGAAAACATCAATACTGGTTTGTTTTATTCTCTTATAGCTTCAATAGTGAATTTAATAGTAGGCCTTACCTTGATTAACAATGGGAAGAAAAGAAATTCCCTCATATTGGAAGCAGATGGCAGACATTTAATGACTGATGTGTGGACATCTGTTGGAGTAATTTTAGGTATAGTAATTGTGAAATTTACCGGATGGATAATTATTGACCCAATAATAGCAATCTTAGTTGCTATTAATATCATATTTATTGGTTATAAGCTTATAAGCCGTTCTGCAAACGGCTTGATGGATGCTACTATACCCGTAGAAGATTTAGAAAAAATAATAAATTATCTAGATGCACAAAAAAACAATCAAATTGAATATCATTCCTTATTGACACGTGTAGCTGGACATAGAAAGTTTATTTCAGTACATATTTTAGTACCAGGCAAATGGACTGTGAAAAAAGGACACGACTGTGCTGATGAGATAGAAGAAACCATTATAAATATGTTTGATGGGCCTGTAACGGTATCAACACACATTGAGCCGATCGAAGATCCAGTATCTATGAAAGATATCGGAATCGACCGGCTCGAAATAAAATAATATTTTTATGCAATAATTATGCAACAACAGCTGATCCCATAAGGAATGTTGCAGCTAGAGCTACAATAGCATAAAGCTCTGGGAATACAGCTAAAATCAACGTATTTCCGAATGCATCATGGCCTTCACCAATTGAAACTACACCATTTGCACAAATATTCGCCTGACGTATTGCTGTAAGTAATCCTACTACGCCTAATACAATACCTGCTGCCAAAGTTACCCAAACCTGTATTGTTGTTATTTCTGGTGTCAGAATATTGAATATATTCTGGAACATAAAGTAACCTGCAAAACCGTATAATCCTTGTGTGCCCGGTAGAGCTGTTAATACCAGGAAGTTACCAAACTTTCCATCTACTTTTTTTGCTGCTCCTAAAGCTGCATTTCCTACAATTGTAACTCCATACGCACTACCGACACCTGATAGTACTAGCATAATTACTATACCTAGATAGGCAATTATTAAATTTGTTTCCATTTACTTACTTTTAATTTTATTGGTTTATATTTTTGATTTTTTATTTATTTTCTTGTTACACTATTTAGATTCTCTTTTATACATTGCTATCACTGTTATTTTGTACAATAAGAATTAATCTGTTTTTTTAGTATTTAAAATATTTCTGAATGGATTGTATTTTTTACCACCACCTGAAAAATCAGCATTGCTATAAAACTCAACGAAAGTTAACCTTAGTGGATGTACAAAACCTCCAAGTGCATTCATAAAAATATTTATGGCATGACCGATTACAAATATTAATATTGTCACTATAGGACCGGCTATTATATTATCCGGACTCATTCCCGTGGCAAGGCTTGAAAATACATTTGCAAGTATACCACCTGATAAGCCTAGAGCAAACAATCTTATATAAGATAATATATCTCCGAGTAATCCTGTCGCCATATTATAAGCATCCCATAACGAAGCACCAATATTAATAAATATATTTTTACCGGGAGAATTGAAAAAGACAATAGGTATGCCCGCAATGATCATAACAACATTATGAATAGTGCCACCCATAGGCATTAATGATGGGAGTAAGTACGACATAGCAAAACTCATTAGAAATACAAACCATCCTATTGATGAAATTGCATGAGCTAATCCGAACTTTTTAATTTGGTTGAATATCTTAATAAACTGACCAAACAAAATCTGAATTATCCCCATTACAATAGATAGTATAAACATTTGTGAGTTATCGAAATAAAACATTTCTTGCAGATTCTGAAAGAAAGGTGTATTTATGTCATATATACTAAATCCAAAGAATCCACCTTGAAGGAGTCCACATATCATGGTTGATCCACCTAATATCTGAACCAAGGTCAATATGCCTCGAAAAGATTCACCTAACGTGTTTTTCTTTAATATTTTAGCTATTGTTGCCACTAACAATAAGAATGCACCGTATCCAATATCTCCTAGTGATAAACCGAAGAATACCATATAAAATGGAGCAAAGTAAGGTGTTAAATCAATCTCATGGTAACTAGGCAGTTCATACAACTCAGCAATAGGCTCAAAAAGTTTAACAAACTTATTGTTTTGAAATTTAATAGGTACATTATCTTCACTCGTCGGGTCAGATTTTTCGAAATAAACACTTTTTGTATTTAAATAATCTGTAATTTCCGATTCATTTTCTATTGGAGCCCAACCCTGAAGCAATATTATTTTACCATCAGCTACAGGAGCTCCACTTTTATCAACTTTGTAATACTGAATATCTGATTCTAGTTCGTTTATAACAGCATCCAAAGAAGGAATGTCATCTGATAATTTTATTAAATTCTCTTCCTGTTGAGTAAGCTTTTTATTTATAGATTCAATTAGCGTATTAAGCTGTTCTAGTGATGCATTTGGTAATTTCTCATTTTCCAACTCCAGCAGATCAGACATTTTTTCATCCTTACTCAAAGTAAGAAAATATATTTTAGAAGCTTCTTTGTTAACAATATAGATATCATACTGCTCTTCCCACTCTTTATTATAAAGATTATTAGGACAAATGAAAAAGTCGATATTATAACCAGCATCTTTCAATAGCTTTATCTGATTAGGATCAAAGTTGCCCCATGGTTTTAAAGTATCTCTTTCTTTTGTAACTAACATTAGCTGCTGTTTGAGCAATGTCTTTTCACTCTCAATCTCCGCTAATTGAGCAGGAATCTCTCTTCCTAAATTTACATCAGCTTCGTTGAATGGTATTTCAGATTTTTTGTCTCTTGCTCTAGCCAGTATTTTTTTAGTTTCTTCTAATTGCTTCTTAGCAGCAAAAAATTCCTTTAGTTTTACTTCATCTACCTCACTTCTGTCTTGTTCCACCACATGTACCATACCAAGATTACGAAGATCATCCAAAAATTGAGTATATTCTTTGTGGAAAGCCAAAAAAACATACTTTTTCATAGTTGTTACCATATTATGTCTCCTTCCTCTTTTCTTTGCTCCTGATGCGAGCGCATAATCTTTTGTGATGACTTAGACAAATTCTCTTCATCTTCCAGATAACGCTTTATTTTTAGAATTGCCTCTTGATAGCCTGGTATTTGAACTTTCTCGAAAAGATTAACTTTCTGTGTTGTTTTTTTTCTTGCATATTCCAAGCTATTAACACGGATTGCATGAAAATCACGACGTATTCCAACCTCAGCCAATGATTCAACAGTTTTTATACCATCAAGAAACCATTTGGGTTTATTAAATAGACTAAAGGGTTTGATTTCAAAATCAACACTTTCAAGTATGGGGATTTTAACACCAGCAATCTTTTTCTTAGAGAGATGAACATCTTTAACGCTTATAAGAGTGGTGTCGAACTCTGTCCACATACCCATCATTTTGTCGTAAGATTTAACTTTCGCCTCGAGCTCTTTATCGAGAACGTCTATTTCATCTTTGGCTTTTTTTACCTCCATCCTGAGTGCCGTTTCCTTGTTTTGGAGGGTAGGCAACGCTCGTTCTCGAATGTTAAGTTGTTTCTCTAACTGCTGACGTGCAGTTTTATTATATTGAAATTTTATAGCCATTGTTTATTTCCAGTACTGATCTACTAATTCCTGTTTCATGTTAACTTCGGCAGGCCTGAAGTGCTGTGAAAGTAATTCCCACGTTTTATCGAGCATTTCAACCGAATTCAGATTCACATCTATTGCTAACAACTCTTTTGAGTAGTCTTTAGCAAATGACAGAGTTCTCATGTCATAATCTGTTAAATCGAACCCATTTTCTTGTTTTATCTTTGCATTTGAAGCATCAGCGTATAAACGAACTGCCGCATTCATTACTTGTGGATGATCTTCACGAGTTTTTTTACCTTGAACAAGTTGTTTTAATCTAGATAATGAACGGAACGGATCAACTATTACCTTACCAACATCACTATCGAGACGAAGGAAAAGTTGTCCTTCAGTAATATAACCTGTATTATCTGGTACTGCATGTGTAATATCACCACCCGATAATGTTGTTACGGCTACAATTGTGATTGAGCCTCCTGCTGGGAATTGAGCTGCTTTTTCGTATATCTTAGCAAGGTCGGAATAAAGCGATCCCGGCATAGAATCTTTAGAAGGAATTTGATCCATACGGTTTGACACTATAGAAAGCGCATCAGCATAGGATGTCATATCAGTAAGTAGTACAAGTACATTTTCATTCTTGTCTACAGCAAAATACTCTGCTGCAGTCAACGCCATATCAGGTACAAGTAAGCGTTCAACCGCAGGGTCTTCAGTTGTATTCATGAATGATATAATTCTATCCAATGCTCCTGCATTACTAAATATGTTTTTGAAATACAGATAATCATCATTGGTCATACCCATTCCACCTAGAATGATTTTGTCTGCCTCTGCACGTAGTGCTACAGTTGCCATAACCTGGTTAAATGGTTGGTCAGGATCGGCAAAAAATGGAATCTTTTGTCCTGAAACCAATGTGTTATTAAGGTCGATACCGGCAATACCTGTAGCTATAAGCTCAGAAGGTTGTTTCCTTCTCACAGGATTTACAGATGGACCACCTATAGCTCGTTCTTCACCTTCTGGCATCGGACCACCATCTATTGGATCTCCGTATGCATTAAAGAAACGGCCTGCCAACTGATCACTAACCTTTACTGACGGAGACTGGCCCATAAATACAACCTCTGCATTTGTGGGTATACCTTCAGTACCTTCAAATATTTGTAAGGTTACCTCATCACCTATAATTTTTACTACTTGAGCAAGCTTGCCCTCAACTTTGGCGAGTTCATCGTAGCCTACACCTGTTGCTCTTACAGTACAAGTCGCTTTGGTTATCTGTGTAATTTTTGTGTATATTTTCTGAAATGCTTTTGCCATAATTACTTTATTTGCAGTTTACTGACTATTGATGATTTTACTGACTGCTAACTTCTAACAGTTTATAATTGGAAACCATATCCTTTAACTGATTAACGTAATCATTAAATTTATCTGATTTAAACTCTGAGTAGTTCATTTGTCTACCAATATTAATCAGTTCTTTAAAGAAATCTGATACATCTGTAAACTTATCGAATTCAAAATTGGTTCGGCATACTTCGATTACAAGATCAAGTATGTTTCTTTGTCTTTCAATAGGTGTTACTGAGTCAATATCGTCAAATGCATCCTGTTGTAAAATAATATAATCAATAAACTCAGACTTCCAGAAAGTGATGTGATACTCAACTGGTACACCATCATCACCTAAAATATTAATTTGTTCAGCAATTTCTTTTCCACGAAGTAGGCGTGTTTTTATTTCAGATACTTTTTCTGTCCAGTCTTCTGAAACCTCTGCTGAAATATATTTTTCAAATTCAGGATATTCAAAATATTTTGAATACGAATCTATAGGATTAATTGCGGGATATCGTTTTTTGTCTGCTCTATCCTGTTCTAAAGCATAAAAACAACGAGCAACCTTCTTTGTGTTTTCCGTAACTGGTTCTTTTAGGTTTCCTCCAGCGGGAGAAACGGTTCCAATGAAAGTAATTGAACCTTCCTCTCCATTATTTAAAACAACATGACCTGCACGACCGTAAAAGTTGGAAATAATTGCAGATAAGTCCATTGGGAATGCATCAGGTCCAGGTAGTTCTTCCAGTCGGTTACTCATCTCACGTAAGGCCTGAGCCCAGCGAGAAGTAGAGTCAGCCATCAGCAATACTTTTAGACCCATTGATCGATAATATTCACCTATAGTCATTGCAGTATATACTGAAGCTTCCCTAGCTGCTACCGGCATATTAGAGGTGTTAGCTACAATAATTGTTCTCTCCATTAGCTTACGTCCGGTGTGAGGGTCAACTAGTTCCGGAAATTCTGTAAATATTTCCACTACCTCATTTGCCCTTTCCCCGCAAGCTGCAATAATTACAATATCTGCTTCAGCTTGTTTGGATATGGAGTGTTGTAGCACAGTCTTTCCAGTACCAAAAGCACCAGGAATAAACCCTGTACCACCTTCTACGATAGGATTTAGAGTATCAATAGAACGAACACCGGTTTCCAGTAATTTAAACGGTCTTGGCTTTTCCATATATTCTGTGACAGGAATTTTTACTGGCCAGCGCTGTATCATGTTTAACTCTTTCTCATTGCCTTCATTATCCTCAATAACAGCAATTTTTTCGTATATATTATAATCTCCCTCAGCAATAATTTGTTTTATTTTAAACTCTCCTTTCATTGTGAAGGGAACCATAATTTTGTGAGGTTGAAAATTTTCATCTACTTCACCAAGCCATGAACCAGCTTTTACTTTGTCTCCTTCTTTTACCAAAGGTTTGAAATGCCACAATTTTTCTTCATCTAACGGGAATGTGTATTCACCTCTTTTAAGGAAAATACCATCCATTTTGTCTAGGTCATTCTCCAATCCGTCAAGATTCCTTTGAAGCAATCCGGGACCAAGAACAACTTCTAGCATATGTCCTTGGAATTCAACGTTAGAGCCTACTTTCAAACCTCTTGTACTCTCGAATACCTGAAGTGACGCATTATTTCCTACTATCTTGATAACTTCAGCCATTAATTTAGTCCCATCCAGGTCTATATAGGCTATCTCATTTTGAGCAACAGGTCCATCTACCTCAACGATTAAGAGGTTGGATATGATCCCTTTGACTGTTCCTTGTGTTAACATATATATGATTATTACTCTTTTAGTTTAAAAAATCGTCAGGTAGTTTTGTCTCATTTTTAAGACTGTTAATTAATTCCCGTAAAATTTTATCTCCCTCTTCTGCATTAAGTTTAACCCAACGCTCAAGGATCTGTAACTTGCAAAGATAAGCGAAGATATATTCTATGTTGAAATAGTCGAAAATAGTATTATTTTCCAACCAATCCCATCTGAATTTATCAATTTTTCTTTCTCGATCAAAAATATCAGAATCTTCTGAAATGCGTTGAAGAGTCTCGAAATATTCCAACTCCTCGCCAATACCAAAATCTCTAAAATTTGAGTTTTTGCGGATGGTTTTTGCTAGTGAATTATTACCAACAATATATTTATCAACAGTAAGACCATATTTACGGGCATAAATTGCTGTCATTATATTACCTATATTGAGGTTAAGCTCAAACCAGCCTGACATAAGACTATTCTTTGCTTTAATACCGTAATCCATATATAAGGATGCAAGCATGTCTTCCCATAGCTTGACTCCTTCTTTCTTAGGACTATCTTCACTATCCTCTTCATCTTTTGAATTCTCTACACTTAACCATTGTTTTATAAAATCTTCAAAATAGGGTGGTATATTCCTGTCTTTTATCGGGATATCCTTTTTTACTTTAGATATTATATTAATGATTTCTTCACGGGAAAGCTTTCCAGCTAGGTTGATCATAGCATCACTATCTCCCAATAAATGAAGCAGATTCTGATTATCACGCTTCTGGAAAAAATACTTATTAAGAAGATTACGATCTGCAGGTTTAAGTTCTATATCAAGCATACCTCTGAACTCCTCGACAGTGAATGGAAGCTTCATGCTGTCAAAAGTAAAACTGGGTAGTCCTGCAATTAAATAGTGATATTGGTTTTTAAAAAGCATGTTTTATTAAATAAACATCTGATTCTCTTATAGATTGAATAATTATGCTATTAGCGAAAAGATTAATTTTTAAAGAATCTTAAAATAATAGTTTTTGTATTTGAGGACGCAGGAACTCTTTAAAGTATTCAATGAATTCACTTTCACCAAATTTTACTTTATAAGAACCATCTTCAGGTGAGATTGTGAAACCTGTTTTTATACCATGAACTGATTCAATTTTAACTCCTTTGTCCAAAAGATCTTTTGCGTTGGCAGTGATATAGGATCGTAACTCATCTGCACTTTCCGTGCCAATAACAATCTTCTCTTCTCGAGACCAGTTTTGTACGAGCTCGACAATCAATTTCTGCATAAACTGTTTGTCTTCTGTTGCTGCCTTTACATTCGAAGTAGCAAGTTTATCTGTTATCAGATTTGTAATTTTTGTTTTAAGTGCTTCTGATGATTGAGTAGCATATAGCTTTAGCTCTGCTTCGGTGTCGTTTTTCAATTCTGCAACCTCTTTCTCGGCAGCCTCTAGCATTTCTTTAGACTTTTCTTTTACTTCGTCCAAAATCTGTTTCTCCTGAGCTTTCGCTTTTGCAATAATTTTTTTTGCCTCCTCGTTACCTTTTTCCACTCCTTCGGAGTAAAGTTTAGAGGTAAGTTCATGAATTTTGTCCATATGATAGATTATATGTAGTTTGTATTCCCCAGATTAATTAGGTGTTTTCAGTAATAATAAACCGATTTTTTTCTAAATAAAAAACAAACACTTTTGCAAAGTTATTAATAAAAATGTAAAGTTATAATCTTTTAAAACATAAATTATAATAAAAAAACACTCCCTTCGATTATGAATTGATTTTATTATACCCTCTCAGCTATTAAATTCATAATTCCTTGTGAGGTGTTCATACGTTCTTTTAAGCTTATATTTATTATAGAGAAACGGTATATTTATCAATTCAGATTCAATGTGAACCCAAACTGTTTAATTTGTCTCTTTTGAAATCAATATTCTAATCTAAATATTTGATTATTCAAATAATAAATGTGAAACAGCAAAGATATAAATTTTTATAATTTAATAACGAAGAATTATAAATTATTTTTGGCATATATTTTGATATAATTATATAATTATGGATAGAAAAATATTCAGACTAGCTCTTCCAAATATAATTACTAATGTAACCGTTCCTCTACTTGGAATGATTGACATAGCCGTTGCAGGGCGACTTGGTTCAGCCGTCTATATTGGTGCTATAGCGTTGGGCGCCAATATTTTCAATATGATATATTGGAACTTTGGATTTCTAAGAATGAGTTCTAGCGGTTTCGCATCTCAGGCTTACGGTGCCAGAAATTTTACTGAGGCTATGAATGTTTTAATTCGTTCACTTGCAATAGGTTTAGGTGTTGGATTTCTAATTATTCTACTGCAATATCCCATTGGTAAACTGGCCTTTAGTTTAATAAAATCGGGATCTGAAACAGTTAACTATGTATCAACCTATTTTTATATAGTGGTATGGGGTGCTCCTGCGGTTTTGGGGATGTATGCTTTTAAAGGATGGTTTATTGGAATGCAAAATGCTAGGATTCCAATGATTATTGCAATACTGAATAATGTGTTAAACATAATTTTGAGTGTTTTTTTTGTTTTTGGTCTCGGTATGAGCATTGATGGTATTGCATTGGGTACTGCACTGTCTCAAATAGTTTCTTTTTTAGTCGCTGCTGCTTTATGGTGGAAGTACTATCGTCGTTTGAACAAATATATCAGAAAGAAAACTATTTGGGTTAAGCATGTAATCCGAGAATATTTTAGAGTTAATGGAGATATATTTGTGCGTACTTTCTTACTTACGCTTGTTACCACCTTCTTCACCTTTGCATCTTCAGGCATGGGTGAAACAATTTTAGCTGTTAATGCCCTTTTGATGCAGTTTTTTATGCTTTTCTCCTATTTCATGGATGGCTTCGCATATGCAGGAGAAGCCCTTACAGGCAGGTACGTTGGAGCAAAAAATGCTCCTATGCTTCGATATATGATTAAGCGAATCTTTTTCTGGGGACTACTGGTAAGCTTTGTTGCAATTACTGTTTACCTATTCTTTCCTGAAATCATTTTAAAATTGCTTACAAACGATATGTATATTATAGAACAAACTAAAGTGTACATAATCTGGACTCTGCTAATTCCCATCGCAGGGTTCGCTGCTTTTTTGTGGGATGGTATTTTTATTGGTGCTACAGCTTCTGCTGAAATGAGAAATGCAATGATTATTTCAACTATAGTCTTTTTTTCTTCTTATTTTACTCTAACTCCTGTTTGGGGTAATAACGGACTGTGGTTTTCTTTTATCTTTTATCTTGCAGTACGTGGAATAACACTAACCTTCATGTCAAGAAGAACTTTTGGCTATACTGAAAAATGATGTTTTTTAGCTTACGTTATCTCCTAACTTATTGTTTTCCATTATAATTCTTAAAAAGTAAAGCATTAATATCACTTATT
>CAZURM010000037.1:4351-20173 GCA_964622945.1 uncultured Proteiniphilum sp. | reverse complement strand
AAAGGGATGATGGATTCTTTATGAATAATTATACAAATAAAAAAATTGATGATTCAGAAAATGCAGGTGGGAGAATTAAGCTAGAATGGCAAATAGCTCCTGATTTTAAAGCGATGTTTTTTGGTAATTACGATTATGTGTCTGGTGGTGCTTTTCCATATATGCATATTGATTCTACCGGAGTGTCCTTTAATGAGCCATCTTCTTATGATCGATACCTTTTCACAAATGGCTTGTCTCTTGATTGGCAAAGAAGTGGTTACAGCATACACTCTACTACAGGATTTCAGTTTCTCAAGGATGATATGAAGATGGATCAGGATTACACTTCTAAGTCGGTATTCTCTATTAATCATAAGCAGAAGCAGAATTCTATTAGTCAGGAATTCACTTTGAAGTCGGAGATTGGTAAAAAATATAACTGGGTATGGGGTGCTTTTGGATTTTATGATAAAAGAACAATTGATACGCCAGTAGCTATTAAAGAGGATGGAATTGAAGCAATGCAGGGTTATTTAGATAAGGCAATGCAAGGGATGGGGGCTCCGCTGAGAATTGTGTATGCTAATGATTTAATAGATTTGCCGGGTAACTATGCAAAACCATCAAGAGGTGCTGCACTATTTCATCAATCTACTGTTAACGACCTCTTTGGGGTTGAAAGTTTGTCTGCTACTGCTGGTCTGAGATTCGATTATGAACATACCGGCATAGATTACTCAACTGAGAGTGTTGGTGGCGACGTGAATCTTGTGTTTCAACTGCCTAATGTGCCTGCAAGATTTGTAGAAGCGGATACGTTGATAAAAGGATCTTTTCAAAGAGATTTTTGGCAACTTCTTCCAAAATTTGCTCTTAAGTATGATTTTTCACCTACTGCCATGATTTATATGTCTGCATCAAAAGGATACAAAACAGGTGGTTACAACGAGCAGGTTTTTTCTGAGGTGTTGCAGAGTGCTCTTGCTGAGTCAATTATGAGAAACTCTATGAGCGGAATGCCTTTGAGTATGTTACCAGGTGGAGGAGGTTCAGGAGCGTCAACTGGCGGAGAATCAACGCTTGAAGAGATGTTGTCTTATGATCCTGAAACAAGCTGGACCTACGAACTTGGGGGTCGCTACGAAATTTTTAATAGAAAACTTTCACTCACTTATGCTTTTTTCTATTCTCACGTAAATGATATTCAGATTATTAAACTCACACGACAGGGAACAACAGGTAGGACGGTTGAAAATGCTGGTAAATCAGAAAGTAAAGGGTTTGAGTTGAGTATAAAATATAATCCTGTAAGTAGTCTATCAATTTATGGCGACTATGGTTTTGCTGATGCTCGATTTAAGGGTTATGAGTTTGATGTATCGGAGTTTGTTGATGAGAATTTACCCGCTAGGGTCAATTATTCAGGAAACTATATCCCTTTCGCTCCACGTCACACCTTAAGCTTGGGAGCTGGCTATGTTTATAATTTCAATAATGGTTCATTTATTAATCGGATTACTGCCAATATTCAATACTCTGGAGTTGGGAAAATCTATTGGACTGAATCAAACAAAGATGTGAATGGGAATGAGTTGTATCAACCCTTTTACGGATTGGTAAATGGAACAGTTGCAGCCGAAAAGGGAGCTTTTACACTAGAACTGTGGGCTAACAACTTGTTGGGAAAAAAATATAACTCTTTTTTGTTTGAAGCATCTGATATGACTACAGGCGAAACTAATTCTTATGTACAACGAGGGTATCCAAGGCGTTTTGGTGCTACATTGCGTTATACTTTTGATAGATAGTTTAAGTTTGATATTACCTGGTAATGTCAGACCTGTTTCAATCACTGAGCTAATCTGTAATAATATCTTATTACCCCCTCATACTTAGAGGGGATAAGAAGATTTGCAAAATCTTATTGTTGCAACTATTGATGGATGATTAATTGAAAAGCCAGATAAATAAAACGACAATTATAAGGGATGGCAACATATTCATAATGCGAAGTTTCTTGATTCCCAGAATATTTATTCCTAGTCCGATGAGTAATATACCTCCTATGTTTGTTAACCCTAAAATGATATCGTCTGTGAAAAAAAATGCTGCATACCTTGCGAGTAGTGTTATTGTAGCTTGGAATATGAGTAAAGGAAGAGCAGAAAAAACTACACCTACGCCAAAAGCGGAAGCAAGAAGGATTGCAGAGAAGAAATCCATAAGAGATTTGGTAAAGAGAAGATCGGGCGAACCTCCTGTTCCTTCTTGAATTGCTCCAAGTATAGTCATTGAGCCTACACAAAACAGCAAAAAAGAAGTTACCAATCCTTCTGAAAATTTTTCACTGCCGATTTTAAAACGGTTTTTTATATATCCACTCATTCGATCGGTACCTTCCTCTATGTTCCACCACTCACCTAAAAGTGAACCTAAGGCAAGGCTGCTGACCACTATAAGTATATTTTCCATAGTGACAGCCATTGAAATTCCTATTGCCAGAGTGAAAAGACCTATTGCCTGAAAATAGATAGTTGTAATGCGTTCAGGCATCTTTTTCTTAAGAACAAGACCAAGTATTCCGCCAATCAAGACGGCTGCAGTATTTACAAGTGTGCCAACCATTTTATAAAGATAATTTGCAAAATTACAATATTAAACCGAAAAACTCTATATCATGACTAAACACTTTGTTTATGATTAATAAATAATCATGTTTGAGTTGTACTTTGCTCCTACCTGGCTCTTACCTCGTTCTTTTAAAGTTCTTATAAACTCTCTATCTACTTTATAAATAAAAGAGCTAAACAAAAAGGAAACGCAACTAATGTTTGTCCTTTTACGCTACTTTATTTATCCGTATCTTTGTTATTCAAAATATAAAAAAATAAAAACATATGTATAACTGGTTTGAGTGTAAATTGAGATATGACAAGATGCTGGAAACCGGCATTCAGAAGACAGTAACAGAACCCTATCTGGTAGACGCTTTATCGTTCACCGAAGCGGAAGCAAGAATTATTGAGGAGATCAAACCTTTCATCTCAGGCGAGTTTACCGTCTCTGATATTAAACGTGTTAAATATTCAGACTCATTTTTTAATGAAACAGGTGACAGATATTACAAAGCGAAATTGTATTTTATCACACTGGATGAAAAAAGCGGTTCTGAGAAGAAAACAGCGGTGAATATGTTGGTTCAGGCCTCGAAGCTTAAAGAAGCAGTGGAGATTATTGAAGTTGAGATGAAGAAAACAATGATTGACTATACAATAGCATCTGTTGTTGAAACAGCAATAATGGATGTTTTTCCATATTCAGGTGATAATTTGAATAATAAGGAAGGATGAGCATAAAAATAAATATAGAGAAGTTAAGGAAGACTGTTCCTGTTGATGTTAAAATTGTAGCAGTATCCAAATTTCATTCGAACGATGAGATAATGGAAGCATATAATGCGGGGCAGATCATATTTGGTGAAAGTCGAGTGCAGGAGCTCGTGGAAAAGCATCAGGCGTTGCCTAAAGACATTGAGTGGCATTTTGTTGGAAATTTGCAGAGAAATAAAGTTAAGCAAATAGCGTCGTTTATCTCTTTAATCCATAGTATGGACAGCGAAAGACTAATGCTTGAGATTGATAAACAGGGCAGTGCTAACAATAGAATAATTCCATCTCTTATTCAGATTCATATAGCTGAGGAGGATACCAAATCGGGATTTACACCTGATGAGTGCCGACAGTTTTTAGCAGAAGGAAAATGGAGAGAATGTGGTAATGTAAAAATCTTGGGTCTCATGGGCATGGCAACATTTACTGATGATGAAAATAAAGTGAGAGAGGAGTTCAATCAGTTGAAGTCGCTTTTTGAAGAATTCAAAGAGATCTATTTTAATAATGAACCTGATTTTAAGGAAATATCTATGGGTATGACGGGCGATTATCAGTTAGCGATTGAGTCTGGAAGCACAATTGTACGCATTGGAACCCTCATCTTTGGGAGTCGTTAACCTATATAAGCATTACTTTTAATTATATCTTATCGATAGTATCAATCGAATTTCTTATTTTTGTTAATTGTGAAATTAAAATAACATTTTATATAACTAATGACTACAAGTTTACAAACAACATTTGCGGGTTTGCAACTCAATAATCCTATAATTGCTGCGAGTAGTGGTCTAACAAACTCTATTAAAAAGATTGTAGAACTTGAGAAGGCCGGCGTGGGAGCTATTGTATTGAAATCTCTTTTTGAAGAGCAGATCGAGAATCATTCAGAGAAACTCTTTCAGATAACAGATTATCCTGAAGCAGCTGATTATATCAATACTTATGTTGAGATGAATCATATGGATAAATATCTGGAGTTAATCAGGTCGGCAAAGGAGCATTGCGAAGTACCAATTATTGCGAGCATAAATTGCTACAAGATGTCAAGGTGGACAGAGTTTGCAAAAACTATCCAAGATGCAGGTGCAGATGGTATAGAGCTTAACCTATATGTGCTTAATGCCGGTGAACTTGGGGATAGGTATCTTGAAGATACATATGTAAATATTGTGAGGGAATTGAAAAAAGTAATTCATATCCCTGTAGTTATTAAGATGGCAAAAAACATCAGTAATCTTCCGGGACTTGTTTCTAAATTAAAGGCTCTAAAAGCTGATGGTGTAGTACTGTTTAATCGTTTTTATCAGCTTGATATTGATGTTAAAACGATGGAAATAAAGAGCGGCTCTGTTTTTAGTAATCCTTCTGATTTCAGTGATACTTTGAGATGGACTGCAATCGTATCCGGTCGTGTGTCAGATTTTGATATTGCCTGTTCTTATGGAGTACATACTTGGGAGGATGTTATCAAAGGTATTCTGGTAGGTGGCAGTGCAATTCAGCTTTGCACAGCTTTATATGAAAACGGTTTGGATATTGTTGACAACATTCTTACATGCTTAGAAGAATGGATGGAGCAGAACAACTATACTCGAATTGAAGATTTCAGGGGTAAGTTGAATTATGCAAATATAGAAAGTCCTTACTTGTACGAAAGGGTTCAGTTTATGAAATATTTCTCAAATTATAAGTAGAGGGAGTACTACTATAATTATCTTTAATGTGACTTAAGAAAAATAATCCTATGAACATACAACAGTTAGAATATATTATTGCAGTAGATAATTATCGCCATTTTTCTAAAGCTGCCGAAGCCTCTTTCGTTACACAGCCCACTTTGAGTATGATGATTCAGAAACTTGAGGATGAGTTGGGAGTTAAAATTTTTGATAGATCACAACTGCCCGTGCAGCCTACCGAAATTGGTAAGCGTGTTATTGATCAGGCTCGCATTGCAATTGCTCAGGTAAACCATATAAAAGAAATTATACTCGAAGAGAAAGGTGTTGTGAAGGGAGTTTTTCGTCTTGGAATTATTCCAACTATTTCTCCTTATCTCTTACCAAAGCTTATGCAGGTGCATAGTGATAATAGATATGATATTCGTATAATCATCTCAGAACTCACTACTGATCAGATATTAAAAGGACTTTCAAATGATACACTTGATGGAGGAATTTTAGCAACTCCATTGAAAGAACCTACAATTAGCGAATTTCCAATATACTATGAACAGTTTTTTGCATATGTTTCTCCTCTTGAAAGATCATTATATGCAAAAAATGCTTTGAATGAAGACGATTTAAATGCTGCTCGTTTGTGGCTTCTTGATGAAGTACATTGTTTCAGAACGCAGATACTTCATTTATGTAATATGAAGAAAAGGTATGGGGTCAATCAATCTATATTTACTTATGAAGCCGGTAGTATTGATACGCTTATAAATATTGTAGATAAAAATGAGGGTATTACTGTAATACCTGAAATGGCTATTGCCAACCTTAGTGAAATGCAAAAAAAGAATGTAAGGCCTTTTAAAAATAGTATTCCTGTACGTGAAATTAGCCTAATTACCCGTAAAGATTTTATTAGGGAAAGATTAATCAACATAATTGTTAACGAAGTAAAAGAGGCTGTGCCTAAATCTCTTCAAGATGGGGCAATGAAAAAATATGTTGTACCCCTGTAAATAATATAATATTAGGTGAGTTAAAAAAAGAACCCTAACTCTATATCACATTATTGATACAGAGTTAGGGTTAATTTTTACTCAATATTTAAAAAGTTATACTGGAAAAGTTTATAAAATTATTTTAGTGCCAACAAAGAATGTTCTTGGCATCCCAGGTCCATAAATATAGTTGTTTGCTCTACCTGCCCCTGTGTCGAAATCGCTTTGGTAAGCATTGAATATATTTTGGACACCACTATTTATTTCAACTTGTACATCGTTATAAATATTAATAATATAAGCAATTTTAGTATTTAACTCGAAAAATTGAGGTGACTCTTTTGTAATATTGACCAGTGAGAATCTGTCTACACCTTCAACTCCAAATCCGGCATCATGTGGCACCAGCATACTGCCGGTATAATTTCCCGAAAGTGATGCAGATAACTTATCGGTTGGTGTATATGTCGCAACAAAATAGGCGTAATTATCAGGTGTACGCATCATCCTTTTTGTTGGTGTAACTTGGTCAATTGCAGCCTCTTCGGGAGTTTCAGGCTCAAACCATTTTCTTTCTTTTTCGTAAAGACTTTTCTGTATTGTTGCACCTGCCTGCAAATCAAGCTTACTTCCAATTGCGACACGCCCTTCGAGATTAATACCATAAACCATTGCACTATAGTCTGCATTTTCAATTAAAATATCATTACCACGTCTTACTTCAGTAAATGGATTATTCAGTTTAGTATGGAAACCCTCAATCAATAAGTTTATTAGTGTATTACTACCAATTGTATGATATAAATCAACCGAGCCACTAATACTTCTTGAACGCTCTTCTTCAAGATCATCAGAAAGTATTCTGATAATTTGCGCACCTCCGGCAATATCAACATGAAGGTTTTCGTCAAATATTTGTGGAGCACGAAATCCCTCACTATATGTTAGCCTGAAATTAATATTCTCTGTAGGGTTGTAACGCATATTAAGCCTTGGACTAAATATTGCATTTTCTACCAGATTATGTTTGTCAAGTCTTCCTCCTAATAGAAAACTCCACATATCCGTCTTCCATTCGTTCTGAAGAAATCCACTATATGTATGAGTTTCTTGAGAGATGACATCTGTTCTGTAGCCACTGATATCGTCGAGTTCACTTCCAAGATATTCAGCTCCTAAAGTTAAATCAGCAGGCATAAACACAAGATTATCGAAAGAACGTACAAAATGACCTCCAATTTGGTATGTTAGTTCAGAAGTTTTTCCAAATGCGTTTACACGTAAGACATTATTTTCTATAATATCATTTATTTCATCAGTTTCAGGTTGAGTCATTCCCGGAACAATCTCAGGAATGTCTTTATTAAAGGGATCTCCCGCACCGTAATAACTGTTTCTATCAGTATGACTTGCAGCTGCATAAAGATTCAATTTATTTTTTTGATCTCTGGAGTATTTATCAAAACTAATTGAACCACTATTTATATAATGTTCAACCTGTTCAGTTATGAAACTCTCAAAGGGTTGAAGATCCAGCCTGTCGCCACCCCGACGAAACTCATGTATATTTCGGTATTCCAACGTTAGCCTTGAGTAGACACCAGTTTTCAGGAAAGAGCGAAAGCCAAGAGAACGATTTTTTAGAACAGGTAGTTCTGTAAATCCATCATCATCTATGTCGAAACCATCCCTAAGTCTGTGTTGTCCATAAACCATAATTCCTGCATTTCGAGTATCATTCACCAGAGATGCGTTAAATGTTGTGTTATTCTCTAGGCTACCACTTCCATCTATACTTGAAATGGTGTGTGAGAATTCTCCTGTATTTCTAATAGGCTCACGTGTTATAATGTTGATTATTCCACCAATTGCGTTAGCGCCAAAAAGGGCAGAGCCTCCTCCTCTTACCACTTCAATTCTCTCAATCATATTGGCAGGTATCTGCTCTAGTCCGTAGACTCCTGCCAATGCTCCAATCATAGGACGTGAGTCGATTAATATCTGAGAGTAAGATCCTTCCATTCCATTTATTCTTACTTGTGTAGTCCCGCAATTTTGACAGTTGTTCTCAACACGTAACCCAGGTTGAAATTTTAAGCCATCAGACAATGTTTTTGAATTAGTAACATCCAACATCTGCATATCAAGAACACTTACCAGTGATGGAGCCATTCTTCGTGTGGTTTCATTTCTATTAGCAGACACAACAACCTCATCAAGAGACATGCTCTCTTCTTCGAGTTCAAAATCTATCTCAATAGACCTGTTAGCAACTATGGTTACATCTTGGGCGATTGTTTTAAAACCAATCATTGAAACTTCAACTGTAAAATCTCCAACAGGCAAATTTCGTAAAAAATAGTGTCCTGTTATATCTGTTGTAATGCCTATAGTCGTACCTTTAAGTCTGATTGTTACAAAAGGCAGATGCTCCTTTGTTCTTATATCTAGCACATGGCCGAATATGTGCGCATCTGTATTGTTAGTTTTTTCATCATCAGCCTGTATATAAATTGATAATGTAGTGATAAATATCACTAATACTATAAGTTTTTTCATTTTATAATTAAACTATTGCCCTGCAAGCATAATGAACGCAGGGAGTTATATTCTTTTTAAATAAAGTGTAAAAAAATCAGGGAAGGGGGTTGTCCCCTTTTTTGATTAAAAGTATTATAAAATTTAAACGGCTAAAGGTGGTGCTCTTAAACGGATACGATCAATCGGTCCGACAATATAATGTGATTGATTTATAAAAGGATAGATTATTATACAAATTGGATTTTCTCCTGTTGGAGTTATATCCGGTATAATATTTGCAGTTATTGTGGTGTTAAATATTTGGTCGAGTAACAATAATTCGCCTTCACTATGATCATGATCATGATCGCTGTTACCCATTATAAAGGGGTGAGAGTGAATATATTTAGTGTTATTTATTACATGCGAATGGGTAAACAACGATACTCCACTTACATATAAAATAAATAAGGTAAGGCAAAGCCATTTTATAGTATTATGTTTTTTTCGTTTCAAAACCATACTTGCAACCACTTATAACATCTAAAATTTAATTTGGTTCAATTTTTAGAACAATAAAATGACCATATTTTAGCATAGTAATATATGATGCTTCCTCAAGTCTTACAGTTAATATATTTTTGTCGTATCTTTGCAGCTAAGAAACCTATTTTTTATGGATCCGCTTACTATAATAAATAAATACTATAAAGCAGGGACAAAGATATACGACATTTATTTATCTCATTGTACTGATGTGACCAACAAGGCTCTTGCGATTGTTCAAAAGCATCCAGAGCTGGCTGTCGATACAAAATTTATTATGGAAGCTGCTATGCTTCATGATATTGGAATTTTCAAAACTAATGCACCCCGTATTGCATGTGAAGGTGATATGCCATATATAAGTCATGGATATCTTGGGCGTGAATTGCTAACAAAAGAGGGTTTCCCTAAACATGGACTAGTGTGTGAAAGACATACTGGTACGGGTATTAGCCTAGATACTATTATTAAAAGGAATCTACCCATTCCAAAAAGAGATATGTCTCCACAAAGTTTGGAGGAAAAGATAATTTGTTTTGCAGATAAGTTTTATTCAAAATCTCAGCTAGGGAAAGAAAAATCTGTAAAAAAAATCAGACGTAGCTTGAAAAGACATGGTTGGCATCAAGTTAAAATATTTGATGAGTGGTGCGAATTATTCTTGTAAAATTTCTGGCAAACTATTTGCAGTGTACTTTGGGTAGATATAGAAAACAAAACAAAATTACATATGAAACGAGATATGAGTCAGCATGCTAGTGCGAATGACAGTAATAAGAACATTAAAGACAATTTGACAGTTGATGATGTAGACAATTCGGTTCATCTGGAGAAAGAAGATGATTCCGGGAGTATCAATGAGATTGACGATTACACCCTACTGAAGAATCAATATGATGAATTACAGACTAAATATAGTGAACTAAATGATAGTTTCCTTCGGTTAAATGCTGAATTTGATAACTTTAGAAAACGTACCTTAAAAGAGAAGGCTGACATAATAAAGAGTGGTGGAGAGAGAGTGCTTTTGAGTATCATAACTCTAATTGATGATTTTGAACGAGCGCTTGTTTCATTGCATGAGTCTGAAGATAAAGGAGCTCTACTGGAAGGGTTGGATCTAATATATACAAAGTTTATTAGTTTTCTAAAGCAAAACGGAGTGGAAGAAATTGAAACTGTTGGCTTGCCCTTTGATGCTGAATCTTTTGAAGCAGTAACCACAATGCCAACACAAGATAAATCACAGAAAGGAATCATTATTGATTGTATTCAAAAGGGTTATAAATTAAACGACAAGATTATTCGTTTTCCAAAAGTAGTTGTAGGAGAATAATATGGCCAGCAAAAGAGATTATTACGAAATACTTGAAGTTTCTAAAACTGCAACAGCTGAAGAGATAAAGAAAGCCTATAGAAAAAAGGCGATTCAGCATCATCCTGATAAAAATCCAGGAGATAAAACAGCTGAGGATAAATTTAAAGAAGCAGCAGAAGCTTATGAAGTATTGAGCGATGAAAATAAGCGTGCCAGATATGATCAATTCGGACATGCTGGAGTAGGTAGCTCCGCATCGGGTGGTTATAGTGGCGGTATGTCTATGGATGATATTTTCTCTCAGTTTGGAGATATATTTGGAGGACATTTTGGCGGTTTTGGTGGTTTCGGCGGTTTTGGCAGTACGCAGCGAGGAAGAAGAGTGAACAGAGGCTCAGACTTGCGTGTAAAGGTTAAGTTGACATTAAAAGAAATCCTTAACGGTGTTGAGAAAAAAATTAAGGTTAAAAAATATGTATCTTGTTCTCATTGTGAAGGGAATGGCTCAGAAAATGGTGATTCTGTAATAACCTGTTCAACTTGTAATGGTTCAGGAGTTGTAACACGTGTTGCAAATACAATTCTTGGACAAATGCAAACATCATCTACCTGTCCTACATGTAATGGAGATGGTCAAACAATTACTAAGAAATGCGCTCATTGTAATGGGGAAGGTGTACTTCGTGAAGAGGAAGTTATTCCAATAAAAATCCCAGCAGGAGTAGGAGAAGGAATGCAGCTTTCCATGTCAGGTAAAGGAAATGCATCACGCAGAGGTGGTGTAAACGGAGACCTGCTTATTGTAATAGAGGAGGAACAAGATCCTAACCTTATTCGAGATGAAAATGATGTGATATTTAACCTTTTCTTAAGTTTTCCAATGGCTGCTCTTGGTGGAACAGTTGAAGTGCCAACAATCGACGGTATAGCCAAAGTAAAAATAGACCCGGGAACACAGCCAGGCAAAGTGCTGCGTTTACGTAATAAAGGTTTGCCTACAGTAAACAGTTTTGGAAAAGGTGATCAATTGATTCATGTGAATGTTTATGTACCTGAGAATCTGAGTGCCAAAGAACGTAAACAGATGGAAGAGATGAATAAATCAGATAATTTCGTTCCATCGGTTACGGCTCGTAAAAGTGTGTTCAACAAATTCAAAAAAATGTTCGATTAATCAATCTCTAAAAAACATTGATAAATAATTTTTAGAGATTTGAACTAGCTAAAAAATCTTCTGCTAGTTTTAATGACTCATGTTTTCCAACATCAATCACTTTATTATTTCGGCTTGTATAGCATGATATTTTTTCACGATCACATATTGATAGATAGAAGTCTATTATTGAAAACTTATCTGTGAAGCTATCCATATAGCAAAAAATGGATGGATTTATAATGTGAATTCCTGAAAAGGCTAAATTGTTAAATTGTGCAGGATCAAAACCAGATATAGGTGATTTTATTTCACCTGTTTTTCTGTTATTCCATCCCTTTAATCGATTGTCAGAATCAAAAGAAAGATAACGTGAAGTAATGCGGTCGCTGCAAACAAGAGTAGCTATTGAGTTATTATTGAGATGGAAAGCATAGAGACTATTTAAGTCTATATTTGACAAAATATCAACATTGTGAACCAGGAAGGGTTTGTTGTCATTAAAAGAATGAGATGTTTTTTTTATACCTCCACCCGTATCAAGTAGTTTCTCTCGCTCATCAGAAAATTCAATTTGTATATCAAAGTAATTGTGTGACTTTACGAAATCTATGATTTTATCTCCCAAATGATGAATATTGATAATGATTTCATTAAAACCAGCTAGTTTGAGTTTTTCTATAGTATGCTGCAATAATGGCTTCCCTCCAACGGACACCAGAGCTTTGGGTATAGTGTTTGTCAAGGGTTTTAATCGAGTACCGAGTCCGGCTGCAAAAATTATAGCTTTCATGGGCTGTTAATATCAAGCTACTTGAATTCTTGTTCAATATTTTGTTCGCGATGTATTAGTGATACTTTTACATCAAATTTATTATGAATGTGTTCAGCCACATGTTGTGCAGCATAAACGGAGCGATGTTGTCCACCTGTACACCCAAAGGAGATCATTAGGTTAGTAAAATTTCTTTCTTTAAACCGTTTTACATGTCTGTCAACCATAGGGTAGATGTTATCAAGAAAATCTATTATCTCTCCATCATCTTCCAGAAATTTTTTAACCGGTTCATCCAGTCCTGTCACATTTCTATACCGTTCAAACTTGCCTGGGTTGTTTATGGCACGACAGTCAAATACATAACCACCACCGTTGCCAGAGGCATCGTTTGGTATACCTTTTTTATAAGCAAAACTAAAAACTTTAACTTCTAACTTACGCTTAGGAGTGTCAGCAAATTGTTTTAGATTCACCATTTCTCGCAACATTGAATCTAAGTAAGGATACTTACTGAACTCTTCATCAAGCAACTCATGCAGGTTATTTAGAGCAAAAGGAATACTTTGAATAAAATGAGGTTTCTTTTCAAAATAACCTCTGAAGCCATATGCCCCAAGTACCTGGAGAGTTCTAAAAAGCACAAACTGGCGTAAGCGGTTGCGAAAATCTGTTTCATTCACCAGTTTATATTTACTCAGAGAAGTCACGTAGGTCCTGATAAGTTCGTCCCTAAGGTTGGTAGGAAAATTGGCTTTAGCTTGCCATAAAAAAGAGGCCACATCATAATATACAGGACCTTTTCTACCTCCTTGAAAATCAATAAAGTAAGGTGTGTTTTCTACAAGCATAACGTTACGAGACTGAAAATCACGATACATGAAAGAGTCTGACTTATCTTCAAGTAGTGTATTAGCAAACTTTTCAAAGTCATCTTCAAGAAGATCTTCTCTGAAATCCATCCCTGTTGTTTTTAAAAAATTGTACTTAAAGTAGTTTAAATCCCACATCACTGACCTGAGATTAAAGCCAGGAAGAGGATAACAAACATTGAAATCCAGATCTTGGGCCCCTTTTATCTGAAAATCAGCCAAAGCAGAGATTGTTTTATGTAGCAAATCTTTCTCTTGATGACTAAAAACTCCTGTTAACCTACCACCTTTTATTGAGTCAAATAGAATTGTGTCTCCTAAGTCTTGTTGTAAGTAAAAGATCTCATCGTCCGAAACAGATAGAACTTTTGGTACATTTAAGCCTTTATCATGAAAATGCTTGGCTAAACAAATAAAAGCATGATTCTCTTCTACGGACTCTCCATAAACTCCAATAAGTGATATGTCATCATATTTAAGCCTGTAATATTTACGGTTTGAACCTGAAGTAGGCAATGTTTCGATATTTGGATTTTTTTTGTCTGTAAGTTCGTAGAACAGATGTATGAGTTGCTTCATGAAAATCGAATTTAAAAATCAATTAAATTTATTCTAATTCATCTATCCATATTTTCACTAATGCATCGCTTGGCATACGCCATGTGCTTCGTGGAGAAAGATTTACAGATCCCACTTTTGGACTGTCGGGTATGCATGAACGTTTGAATTGTTGAGAAAAGAATCTTTTATAGAATATCTTAAGCCATTTCAAAATTTCCTCATGTGAATATTTATTGGTAAATGCTTGCTGTGCCATAAACAGTATGCGTTTGGGATTATCACCATAACGAATCATTCGATGAAGAAAAAAATCATGAAGTTCGTAAGGACCCACAACATGTTCTGTCTTCTGTGCTATTTTGCCATCACTATCAGCCGGAAGTAACTCAGGACTAAAAGGTGTTTCAAGTATATCATATACAATTTTAGCAGGAGTCTCTTCGAGCTGTATGTCTGCTATCCATCTTACAAGTGTAGCGACCAATGTTTTAGGAACCCCGCTATTAACACCGTACATCGACATCTGGTCGCCATTGTAAGTAGTCCATCCTAATGCAAGCTCCGACATATTTCCTGTTCCCACAACTAATCCTCCTATCATATTTGCATAGTCCATCAATATTTGAGTACGTTCCCTAGCCTGACTGTTTTCGTAAGTGATGTCATGATTGTCAGGGTTATGACCAATGTCGTTAAAATGTTGCTTAACAGCTTCTACAATAGATATTTCTTTAATTGTAACACCTGTTGATTTCATTAATGACACTGCATTTGTATATGTTCTGTTAGTTGTGCCTAATCCCGGCATTGTTATGCCATGAATCTTTTCACGTGAATACCCAAGCAGATCGTAAGTCTTAACAACCACCAGCAGAGCCAAGGTAGAATCCAGTCCACCTGAAATACCAATAACAGCTTTATCTATACCTGTATGCAGTAATCTTTTTGCCAAGCCATGTGTCAGGATATTAAACAACTCTTCAAGACTTTCATGTTCATCTTCTTTTGCAGGGATAAATGGATGAGGATTAAAATTACGATATATTTTTTCTGGATAAATAGGATCAAACATACAATCAACTTCAATCACATTTTCTGATACAGAAGAAATATTTGTATTTATCATTTTGTTGTGACGAAGTGCTGCAACGTCTATATCCGCAACAATTATTTCACTTTCCAATGAAAAACGTTTTGACTCTGCAAGTAGACTACCGTTTTCTGCAATAATGCCAGCTCCCGAAAATACCAAGTCGGTAGTTGATTCACCTACTCCCGCGGAAGCGTATACGTATGCAATATTGCATCTTGCAGATTGTTGTAGTACCAAAGATTTACAATATTTGTACTTACCAATCAATTCATTGCTTGCTGAGAGGTTAAAAATGATATCTGCTGATTGCATTGATGGCTCTGATGATGGTGGTAATTGGGACCATAAATCTTCACATATTTCGATTCCAAAATTTCCGTAAGGCGTATTAAATATCATTCCTTCTGATGATACGGGCACGTTCTCGTTTTCTATGTCAACAAAATATTCACTCATTTCAGTTCCTGGGTAGAACCATCTTTTTTCCTGAAATTCGTTGCTGTTAGCTAAATATGTTTTAGGAACAATCCCAATAATACCTTCACTTGATAATACAGCAGCCACATTGAAAAGTTTGTTATTTATTTTAAGAGGAAGTCCAACAATAACAGTAATATTATTTTTCTTCTTAACAAACTCAGATAAATCGACCAATGAAGATAAAGCTTTTCTCTGTAGTATCTCTTGAAAAAAAAGATCGCCACAGCTGTATGAAGTAATACTTAGTTCAGGGAAACAGAGAATTTGTACATTTTTCTTAAGAGCATTTTCAATGACTACCTTCATTTCACTTGAGTTGAAATCACAATCAGCAACTTTCAATTTGGGTGCAGAAGCAGCAACTCTAAGAAAACCGAGTTCATTAATATTCATTATAGTAGCATTATTTATTTTTAAGCTTTTCTTGTAAAAAAATCTCTAAATTATAATTTCACTTGT
>CAZURM010000037.1:0-4251 GCA_964622945.1 uncultured Proteiniphilum sp. | reverse complement strand
AGGAATAGGGATTTAAAAAGCTTTGTGTGTTTCATATCCTTGGTGTTTTAAGTGTTGATATTTACTTGACTAATGTATCAAAGATAGCAAATAAAAAAATGTTATTATCTTAAAAAATCATTGTAATCTTAAATTTGTTATATTCATACAGTTTTTTGAATTATCACTACATTGGTGAGATGTATAAATAAATTAATAATTACATGGGTTTTTTGAATATTGCGAAGAGCAGATACACTACTAAGGTGTATGATTGCAACAGGAAGATTGAGGATGCAACCATTGAGAAGTTGAAGGAGATTGTGTGGCTTAGCCCGTCATCAATAAATAGTCAGCCATGGAGGTTTACGTTTGTTTCGAACGACGAAATAAAAAAGAGGTTGGCGGAGGTCTCTTTTAGTAATAGTCAGAGGGTGATAGATGCGAGCCATATTGTAGTGTTTAGCATGGTAAGTGATGTGAAAAATTTTGAAGAGAGTAAGCTTTCTCATCTTTCGGAGGGGGCGGCGGAATATTACAACTTGGTATTGAAACCAATGGGTGACGACCAGATTACTACGTGGCTGAGGTCACAGGTGTATCTGTCGTTGGGGTTTTTCTTGAGTGGTGCCGCGAGCTTAGGTATTGACTCTACTCCTATGGAAGGGATAGACACTAAGGCGTATGATGTTATTTTACAGGATGATGGTTACACAACGCTGTTTGCTGTCGCAATAGGTTATCGCAGCAAAGAGGACACTAATCAGCCCTCGCTGACTCCTAAGTTTCGCTTGAATCGGGAAGAGGTGATAAGATCTTTGTAGTATTTCTTAAAATTCAATATAGTCAGGATGTGCTCCCGTACGGTGATCTTTGTCGAGGGCATCGATTTGTTGTATCTCTTCAGTAGTGAGCTCAAAGTTGTAGATATTGATATTATCGATTTGCCTATCTTTATTGGATGATTTTGGTATTACAACTATCCCTTTCTGGATGTTCCACCTGAGAACTATCTGTGCAGACGACTTGTCATATTTATTGCCAAGTTTTGTCAGCAGGTCTTCTTGGAGTAGGGGTATCTTACTGCTGCCTAGTGGGCTCCAAGCTTCGGCGACAATGCCTTTGCTTTTGCAGTAGTCTACTACTTCCTGTTGTACAAGGTGGGGGTGAAGTTCCATTTGATTGACAGCCGGTGTGATGTTTGCTCTCTGTAGCACTTCTTCTACATGATGTATTAGGTGATTGCTCAGACCGATGGCTCTTGTTCTCCCTCTGAGATAGATGTTTTCCATCTCGTGCCAAGTGGATGTGAGTTTGCCTTTCACGGGCCAGTGTACAAGGTAGAGATCTATGTAATCGAGTTTTAGCTTTTTGAGGCTGTCGTCGAAAGCTTTACTAATGCGATCACTTAAGATGTCGGTACCCCATAGCTTTGTTGTAACAAAAATATTATCTCGTGAAATGCCACTATCGCGAATTGCTTTGCCTACAGCTTCTTCGTTTAGATAGAGTGCGGCGGTATCTATATGTCGGTAGCCATTATCTATTGCCATTCTCACGGCATGGTAGGTTTCGTCGTCAGTATGTCCGATTTTATAGGTGCCCAGACCAATTGTGGGAATACTTACATCGTTGTTTAAAAGAATCTTTTTTACCATTTGTACTTTTATTAAGATTGTGGTTATTGAGTAACTGGTTCTATTTTAAGCTTTTTAGTCGACGGAGAACAAGATTCTTGTCGTGGTGTATCTGATCTACAAGCAGCTCTAATACGTCGAACTTTACATCTTCTCGTATGAAGTCGATAAATTCAACCGTGAGCGACTGACTATAGAGGTCCGCATTGAAGTTAAAGATGTTTACTTCTACACTTATCTCGGGGTCGTTGTGGAGTGTGGGGCGGGTGCCAATATAGAGCATGCCTTCGTAAACAATATCGCGTATGTGCACTAAAACTGCATAGACGCCTAGCTTGGGAATAACTTTGAAGCGTTCCCATGAGCGTATGTTTGCAGTCGGGAAGCCGATGGTACGGCCTACTTGATATCCTTCTACTATCTTACCTGATATAGTGTAGTTGTAGGAAAGAAGGTAGTTTGCTTTCTCGATCTCTCCATTTTTGAGCAGATTACGGATTTTAGTTGAGCTGACATTCTCGTTATCTACTTGTAACTCATTAGCTTTAATGACCTTCATGCCTATCTCTTTGCCATATTTCTCATATTCAGGAAAGCCATCTTGTCGGTTGTGTCCGAAGCGGTGATCGTAACCCACAAAGAGGGTGTCTATGCCGATGTCGTTTTTAAGGATTTGTTGCATAAATTCTTTAGCTGACAAAAGAGACAAATCGGTGGTAAATGGGAGTATGAAGCAGTAGTCGACTCCTGTTGACTCAATCTGTTTAATCTTTTCTTCAAAGCCATAGAGTAGCGAGGGCTGATAATCTTTCTGTAGTATCTTTCTGGGGTGAACAGGGAATGTTACCACAGCAGAGGGAAGGTTTAGGCGTTTAGCCTCTTCCCTTACCTGTTTTATCAGATGTCGATGTCCCAGATGTACGCCATCAAAAAAACCTATCGTGCCTACAAATGAGCCTCCAACGATACTCTTGCCTGTCAAATCAATTCGTTTCAAAATAAGTATATGTTACAATATTTGTGTTAAATAAACGCCTAAACTGACCTTTTAGTTTAAAAGCTATGGTCGGAACAGAGTAGTGATTATATAAATAAATTGTAAAATTAACAACAAGTATCATTATTTCAATATCTTTGTATATATTTAATGGAAATCAAGAAAGTTTAATCATAAAATATAATGAATATGATAAAAGCTAAATATTATTTGATTATTAGTATGGTGGTTATGGCTTTTTCTATGGCTTGCACAGATGTAGGTGGGCACAATAGACTCTCTCAGCAGGAGATAAATGATGGATGGGAGCTGCTTTTTGATGGCGAATCTCTTAATGGTTGGCGTGATTACAATGGTGAGTCTCTTACTGCGCCTTGGTTTGCTGAGGATGGTATGATTCAGGCAAGAGGTGAGGGTGCGGATGAGCATGGGTATATTGTTACTGAAAAGTTATACGAGAATTTTGAACTTGTGTGGGATTGGAAGATTGCTGATGGTGGCAACAGTGGGGTATTATATCATGTGGTGGAGCACCCTAAGTTTGCTGTACCTTATGTGACTGGACCTGAATATCAGCTGATTGATGACTTGAACTTTGCTCATCCGTTGGAAGATTGGCAAAAGACTGCGGCTGATTATGCTATGCATATTACTGATCCTGAGAGAACTATTATTAAACCTGCAGGTGAGTGGAACAGTTCGAAGATTATTTTTGATAACGGACATGTTGAGCATTGGCTTAACGGAGAAAAAGTTGTTGAGTTTGAAGCGTGGACTGATGACTGGTTTGAACGAAAAGATAGTGGTAAATGGGAGGATGCCCCAGAGTATGGTTTAGCTCGAAAGGGAGTTATCTGTCTACAGGATCACGGTTCTGCTGCTTGGTTTCGTAATGTAAAGATAAAAGAGCTGCCACGAAGGAATAAAGAGGTTTCTCTCTTCAACGGGATAGATTTGCATGGTTGGGAGATATATGGCACAGAAAGATGGTATGTGGAAGATGGACTGCTGGTTTGTGAGAGCGGACCTGACAAGCAGTATGGTTATCTTGGAACACGTGAGTATTATGACAATTTTGACTTGACGGTTGAGTTTAAACAGGAGGCTGACGGTAACTCGGGCGTATTCATACGGTCTTTTGTGGAACCTGTTGCCAGAGTAAACGGATGGCAGGTGGAGGTTGCCCCGAAAGGACATGGTACAGGTGGAATCTATGAGTCGTATGGACGCGGATGGTTGGAACAGGTTTCTGCCGAAAAAGAGGAATTCTTGATTGAGGGTGATTGGAACACTATGCGTATAATCGTAGAGGGGGACAATGTGAGAACTTTTTTAAATGGTGAAGAGATGGTTAACCTGACGGATGAGAAAATTGGCAACGCTCAGGGTCGTATTGCTCTACAGATTCATGACGGTGGGGGTATTAGAGTTCTTTGGAGAAATCTGAATTTAAAAACTTTGTAGTAAATTTTCAATATAAGTGTTTCCCGGGGAGAGCAGAGATGTTCTTTCCGGGTTTTTTGTGGCATCATTTTTGATTATAATAAAAGTATAAATAATAAGGTTGTTCAATTTTTTTCCTCAATTTCAGAAAAAACAACCTATATTTGTAGTATTAACTCACTTAAAATAAAGAAT
>CAZURM010000036.1:0-20402 GCA_964622945.1 uncultured Proteiniphilum sp. | reverse complement strand
ATAATCAATATTACATTAGCTGAAAAATCAAGATATCATTATTTTAAAGTTTGTACTAATTAAAATGACACCTACTCTTTTTCTTAACAATGCTTCATTTTACTAAATCCTCTGTATCTTTGTATTTCAATTAAAGGTATATAATGGAGCAAAAACAATATTTCCTCGGTATGACGCTGGCCGAAATTACAAAAGGCGTACAGGAACTTAATCTTCCTAAATTTACGGGTAAACAGATTGCTGACTGGGTATACCAGAAGCATGTGAAATCTATTGACGAAATGACCAATATTTCATTAAAAAACAGAGAGTTACTCTCTGAGAAGTTTGATGTTGGACGATCAGAACCATTAGATATACAGACTTCTGTGGATGGTACGCGCAAAATGCTTTTCAGAACTCACAGCGGCAAGTTTATTGAGGCAGTGACCATACCTGAGGATAATAGGTTGACTATTTGCGTTTCATCACAGGTGGGATGTCGTATGAACTGTGACTTCTGCATGACAGGGAAGCAGGGATTTCATGACAACTTAACTACTGATGAAATTCTAAATCAAGTGTATTCTGTTCCAGATTCTGAAAAAATCACCAACATAGTTTTTATGGGAATGGGTGAGCCATTGGATAATTATAAAAATGTAAAAAAAGCATCAGACTTGATGATAGCTGATTATGGACTTGCCTGGAGTCCTAAAAGAATAACTCTTTCAACCATTGGGCTATTGTCCAACCTCAAACGCTTCTTGGAAGAGAGCAAATGTCATCTTGCCGTGAGTTTACATAACCCCTTTTCTGAAGAACGCCTCTCCATTATGCCAATTGAAAAGTCAGCTCCAATAACTTCTGTTATAGAGCTGCTTCGTAATTATGACTGGAGCCACCAGCGGAGGTTGTCTTTTGAATATATCATGTTTGATGGGGTTAATGACTCGCTTCTTTATGCTAGAGAGCTTATAAAACTACTTAACGGACTGGATTGCAGAATTAATCTCATCCGTTTTCATGTAATTCCAAAAAGTAATCTTCGACCATCAACAAATGAGAACATGATTAAATTCCGTGATATTCTTACCTCAAAAGGATTCATTAGCACTATTCGTGCATCAAGGGGTGAAGATATTTATGCAGCATGTGGTATGCTGTCAACAACCAAGATAGATGATTAGAACTTACTGTTTTATCATAAATTAAAACCAATCGACTTTTTATCCACGCAAATAATTGTATATTTGTTCAGTCAAGTATAATTAAGCAAAATCCTATTTTAAAATATTATGAAACATTTAGCAGGCTTACTAACACTTTTAGCAGCAATAGTACTCCTCACCTCATGTGATGGTGGAGGAAGTTTTTTTTCTGCTTCAGGAGCTAATAATGAAGTTATAGTAATTATGGATGATACTGAGTGGGGAGGTATTTCAGGCAGAGCATTGTTTGATGTATTGAACTCCAACGCAAAAGCTTTACCACAACCAGAGCCTAACTTCAGAATATTACATATTACTCCAGAGAATTTCACCAGCACATTTAAGATGGCAAGAAATTTAATTATACCCGATATATCTGAAATTTATAGTCAACCTAAACTTGAAGCTGAACTCAATAGCTATGCTAGAAATCAAGTGATTATGAATATAAAAGCACCCGACAGCATTAGTTTTGCAAACTTTGTAACAGAAAATGAGCAAGTTATAGTTGAATACTTTATAGAAAAAGAATTAGAAAGGAATTCTGAATGGCTCAAGAATGATATGAAAACTCCGGTTGTACGTGCTCAACAAATGTTCGGTATCAACATTCATTTTCCAAAAGGTATTTCTAATTTTGAAGAATTTAACAACTTTCTTTGGGCAACAAACAATACAGGAAGAGGTCGACAAGATATAATTATTTATCAATTTCCATATACATCAGAGACTGTATTCGAACAAGAGTCACTAATAAATGTACGTAACGAGTTTTTAGGCAGATATGTTAAAGGATCATTTGAATCTCAAATGTCAACAGCAACTATTTATCCGCCCGATTACAAAGTAATGACTGTTGACGGAGTTTTCCGTGCTGAACTAAGAGGTCTGTGGGAAATGACCACTGATATGATGGGTGGTCCTTTTGTGATGCATGCTTTCGTGAATGATAATACAGGTATGGTAATAGTTGTGGAAGTATATGTATATGCACCAGAATCAAATAAACGCAATCTTATGCGCAATCTTGAGTCTGTTTTATATACTATTAGTATGCCTAAACCTTTAGAGGTAGTAATAGATGCATAACGTTTAAAACTAAAGAGAATTAAAAATAAATGTCAGAACTAATTAAAGTAGGCATCACGCATGGAGATGTCAACGGCGTAGGTTACGAAATTCTAATGAAGGCGTTTTCCGACACAAGACTGCTAGAATTGTTTCACCCAATTATATATGGATCATCAAAATCTGCATCCTACCATCGTAAATTACTTAATAATAATTCCTTCAATTTTAATATAATAACCAATATTGAAGAATCCAGAGAGGGAAAAATAAATCTTCTGAACTGTATAAAAGAAGAAACTCGTATTGATATCGGTACACCAACAGCTGAAGCTGGAGAGTCTGCTTATATAGCTTTGGATCGAGCCTCTAATGATTTGAAAGACAATAAGATTGACGTATTGGTCACTTTACCTATTAGTAAGGATACTATTCAAAACGAGCAATTTAATTTTCCTGGTCATACTGAATTTTTAGAAAATAGATTTTCAGGTGATGGAGAAAAAGCTTTAATGATAATGGTTACACAAACAATGCGTGTAGCTCTTGCAACTACACATGTTCCCTTGAAAGATGTATCATCTCTACTATCTAAAAAGCTTTTAGACGAAAAAATTAGAACACTCAACAATACACTAATACGTGATTTCAATATTGATGCTCCACGTATTGCAGTTCTTGGGCTAAATCCTCATGCCGGAGAAAATGGACTTCTTGGGAAAGAAGAAGAAGAGATAATTGCCCCTGTTATTAAACAAGCTCAGGACGATTGGATACTATGTGCAGGTCCATTTGCAGCAGATGGTTTTTTTGGTAGTGGAAGATTCAAAGAATTTGACGCTATTCTGGCTATGTATCATGATCAAGGACTTATCCCTTTTAAAACAATAGCAATGGACATGGGTGTTAATTTCACAGCTGGACTACCAATTGTAAGAACTTCACCTGACCATGGTACAGCATACGACATAGCGGGCAAAAATGAAGCTTCAGAGGAGTCATTCCGACAGGCAATATATATGGCTATAGATATTTATAGAAATCGTATTATTTATGATGAAGCACGTAAGAATCCACTTAGAAAAATGTTTTATGACAGGAGTAAGGATGATGAAAAGCTTGATCTTACTAATGAAGAATAACTGACAGTTAATCTCTATATAGTGTATTAAGACCTGTAAAAAAAGAATCCCTAAGTTTGAAGATTATTAATGTTCAAACTTAGGGATAAAATAACTAGACTTATAAAAACTGTAACGTTTATTTCATTTCAGAATAGTTATATTTTTAAATCAACTATTTTCTGGTCTCAGTTTACGAACTACAGCACCAGTTTGCCACATTTCACTTTCACGTAAAGCTTTTAGTTCTTCCTCTAGTTTTTCTCTGTAATCGGGCTGTGAATTGCTATCGATAGAACGCTGAGCCTCATTCCCATTCGCTACCTCCTTATATAGTTTTTCGAAAACAGGCTTTGTTACATCATGAAACGGTCCCATCCAGTCTAATGCGCCACGTTGGGCAGTTGTTGAACAGTTAGCATACATCCAGTCCATCCCATTCTCAGCAAACAAAGGCATCAGAGATTGTGTAAGCTCTTCTACCGTTTCATTAAAGGCCTCAGAAGGTGTGTGTCCGTTTTCACGAAGTACTTCGTACTGCGCAAGCAATAATCCCTGAATAGCTCCCATAAGTGTTCCGCGTTCTCCAGTAAGGTCAGAAAACACCTCACGCTTAAAATCAGTCTCAAATAGATATCCTGAACCAACGCCGATACCTAATGCTACTACGCGTTCATAAGCTCTGCCTGTAGCGTCTTGAAATATTGCATAACTTGAATTTAATCCTCGTCCTTCAAGAAACATTCTACGAAGACTTGTTCCAGAACCCTTTGGTGCTACTAAAATAACATCAACATCTTCGGAAGGAATAATACCTGTACGTTCTTTATATGTGATTCCAAATCCATGAGAAAAATAAAGAGCTTTACCTGGCGTTAAATGTTTCTTTACTGTGTCCCATTGGGAAATCTGTGCTGCATCAGACAATAAATACTGAATAATAGTTCCTCTTTCGCAAGCTTCTTCAATCTCGAAAAGCGTTTCACCTGGCACCCAGCCATCAGCTACTGCTTTATCCCATGTTTTACTCTCTTTTCTCTGGCCTACAATCACATTAAACCCGTTATCACGTAGATTCATTGATTGTCCAGGACCTTGAACACCGTAACCTAAAACTGCAATTATTTCATCTTTCAATACTTCCTGAGCTTTACTCAATGGAAATTCTTCACGGGTGACTACATTTTCTTCTACACCACCAAAATTCATTTTTGCCATTTTTGTTTGATTTTAGCCTCACTCATTCCTTTATAAAAGTAATAAGCTTTGGTAATATTATTAAATCTATAAATTTATACTTCTATTAATCAGTATAGTCAAGTATACTTTTTACTTGTATTTCTTCATTTTTGTTGTACTGTTCTCTCTTAGCTAACATATCACTCAATCTTTCAATTTTAGATTTTGTTATTGCTATTCTTCCGGAACGTACAAATTGTAAAACTCCAATTTTCTCTGCCAACTCATCAAATAGACTCTGCGTTTCTATATAATGACCTGCTTTAAGAAACACTATGCAGTCATTTGATATCTCCAAAATTCTAACATTGTATTTTCTTACTAAATACTCTATCGATCCATGTTTCAGAACTTTTTTGGTAGATAACTTATACAGAGCCAACTCCTGATAAACCAGATCTTCATCAACATTATAATATGCTTTAAGAATATCAACCCTTTTATCTATAAGGCGTACAAGCTTTTTCATTCCATCTTCATCATTCGAAAAAGTTGTTATTGTGAATTTGTGAATACCCTTAATGGCTGATGGGGAAACTGACAGCGTCTCTATATTCAATTGTCTACGAGTAAATATTGTGGTTATTTGATTAAGTACTCCCACCGTATTCTCCGAGAAAATGGTTATTGTATACAATGTTTTATTGTCTTCCATTTTTGTTGATTTTAAATTAAACTCATCACGTATTTATCATATATTGTGTTACTAATCACTGTTCTATTATTTTAAATTTCACAGAATTTAAAATTTATTATTGTTTCCAAGCAAAATATTAGTAACAGAACCACCCGCAGGTATCATAGGATAAACCATACCTTTTGTTTCTACAACTACTTCAAGCAGATACGATCCCTTATGATTAAGCATATCTTTAATTGCATCATCAAGTTCCTCACGTTTAGTAACTTTACGTCCTTTTATATTATACGCATCAGCAATTTTAATAAAGTCTGGATTTTTTAAATGTGTCTCAGAATAACGTTCATCAAAAAACAATTCCTGCCATTGACGAACCATTCCAAGGTAATTATTATTAAGAAGAATTATTTTCACATCAATATCATACTCCATAATTGTACCGTACTCCTGCATAGTCATCTGCAAGCCACCATCCCCTACAAAGATACAAACAGTTCTGTCAGGTGCACCATATTTTGCACCAATACCGGCAGGCAGGCCAAAACCCATTGTCCCTAATCCTCCAGAAGTAACCATACTTCTGGATTGTGTATATTTAAAATAGCGAGTGCTCATCATTTGATGCTGCCCAACGTCAGTCACACAGATAGCTTTATTATCGGTGGCTTCCGTTACCTTGTTTATTACCTCCCCCATCTTAATTACACCTCCATTCTTAGGATATAACTCATTACTTATAACGCAATCGTATTCTTTCTGAACATATGGATAGAATTGCGAAATCCATTCTGAATGAGATTTTTCTTCTAATAGATTAGTTACAAGTGGTAATGTTTGTTTTGCATCACCCAAAACTCTAACAGCTGTCTTCACATTTTTATCTATCTCTGCAAGATCGATATCAAAATGTATAACTTTAGCCTGTTTTGCATAAGTTTTAAGATCCCCTGTAACTCTGTCATCAAACCTCATACCAATAGCGATTAAAACATCACATTCGTTGGTCATCATATTTGGAGCAACATTTCCATGCATACCAAGCATGCCAAAATTAAGAGGGTGATCACTTTTAACAGCAGAAAGACCCAAGATAGTAGAGCCAAAAGGAATATTCGCTTTTTCTAAAAAAGTACAAAGTTCTTCTTCTGCATTGCCTAATACTACACCTTGACCAATCAAAGCTAAAGGTTTTTTTGCACTATTAATTATTTCTGCAGCTCTCTTTATATTCTCCTCCTCAATATCAGGAATAGGTTGATAGCTACGTAAAAAGCTAATCTTTTTATATGAATATTCACATTTATTTACCTGAGCATCTTTTGCAATATCTAGTACTACAGGACCAGGACGACCACTTGACGCTATATAAAAAGCTCTAGAAACAGCCCAAGCAATATCTTCAACACGTCTAACCTGATATGCCCATTTAGTTATAGGTTGCGTAACTCCAATAACATCAGCCTCCTGAAAAGCATCTGATCCTAATAGATTAGAATTTACCTGACCAGATATAACAACAAGAGGTGTACTATCCATCATTGCATCAGTGATTCCTGTAATTGTATTTGTAGCACCTGGTCCTGAAGTAACTAGTGCGACTCCCACTTTTTCTGAAACCCTAGCATAGCCTTGAGCTGCATGTACAGCACCCTGCTCATGCCTGACCAGTATATGTCTTATTTCATTTTTATGATCATAAAGTGCATCAAATACAGGCATTATTGCACCACCGGGGTAACCAAATAATGTGTCCACTTTTTCTGAAATAAGTGAGCGAATTAATATTTCACTTCCCGATATAATCTCAGCCTCCAATTTAACCACAGGAGGTGTAATAGCTTGATTTTTAACATCTTTGTTCATAATAATTATACACTTATGTGATGAGTTTTTAAATTATTCGTATTGCTCCTTTGTCAGCTGAACTCACAAAATGAGAATAAACCTTTAATGCATTGGAAATATTTCTTTTGCGCAACGGAGTAAAAGCATTTTTACCATTTGCCTCTTCCTGCTCTCTTCTACTCTGAAGATCTTTTTCACTTATTTTCAAATTGATACTTCTATTTGGAATGTCAATTTCAATGATATCACCGTCACGCACCAAACCTATATTTCCACCTGCAGCTGCCTCTGGTGATATGTGTCCAATTGATAAACCTGAAGTTCCGCCTGAAAAACGTCCATCTGTAATAAGAGCGCACTCTTTACCTAAATGTTTCGCTTTTATATATGATGTTGGATATAGCATTTCCTGCATCCCAGGTCCACCTTTCGGACCTTCATACACAATAACAACAACATCTCCTGATTCAACCTTGCCGTTGAGTATACCAGCACATGCATCATCTTGCGATTGAAACACTTTTGCTTTACCAGAAAACTTCCATATACTTTCGTCAACACCTGCAGTTTTTACAACACAACCATCTTGAGCAATATTTCCTCTCAGTATTGCAAGACCACCATCTTTAGTATATGCATGTTTAACACTTCTAATACAACCATTTTCTCTATCCTTGTCAAGCTCTTTGAAACGTGCATCCTGCGAACCCATAACCAAGTTAAAACGATTACCTGGCGCTGATGAGTAAATATTTTCTGCTTCTACATCAATTTTTTGCTGTGTAATATCATATTTATCAAGTGCTTCAGCAAGTGTAAGTCCATCAACACGCTTGACAGATGTATCAATTAGATTTGCTTTAGCAAGTTCATTCAGAATTCCCATAATTCCACCCGCACGGTTCACATCCTGAATGTGATATTTTTTAGAGTTGGGCGCAACCATACAGATGCAAGGTACACGTGTAGATAGTTCATTTATATCTTCAAGTTTGAAGTCTACATCTCCTTCATGAGCTATTGCCAAGGTATGTAAAATTGTATTTGTTGAGCCACCCATTGCAATATCTAGAGTCATAGCATTAAGAAACGCCTGACGTGTGGCTATATTTCTTGGAAGAACAGTTTCATCTCCTTCAAAATAATATCTTTCAGCATTTTTCACAATCTGTATTGCTGCTTTCACAAACAACTCTTTGCGGCTAACATGTGTTGCCAGAACAGTGCCATTACCAGGCAAAGCAAGTCCTATGGCTTCATTCAAACAGTTCATCGAATTGGCAGTAAACATACCCGAACAGGAACCACATGTTGGACATGCCGACACTTCTAGTTGTGACACTCGTTCATCAGAAATTGATTCATCTGCAGATTCAATCATAGCATCAATAAGATCAATCTGTTCATCACCAATCTTACCAGCTTCCATCGGACCTCCTGAAACAAAAATAGCAGGTATATTAAGTCGCATTGCTGCCATAAGCATACCTGGTGTTATCTTATCACAGTTACTAATACAAATCATCGCATCAGCTTTGTGTGCATTTACCATATACTCTACAGAATCTGCAATCATATCTCGAGATGGTAAAGAGTAAAGCATACCATCATGTCCCATTGCAATACCATCATCAACAGCAATAGTATTAAATTCAGCTGCAAAACAGCCAAGTTTTTCAACCTCTCTTTTTACCATCTGACCGATATTATGCAGATGCACATGTCCCGGTACAAATTGAGTGAATGAATTTACTATGGCAATAATAGGTTTACCCATCTGTTCTTTGGTCATTCCATTTGCATGCCAAAGAGCTCTTGCACCTGCCATTCTACGACCTTGTGTACTTGTTGCACTACGTAGATTTTCTATTTTATTTAACTTATTATTCATTATACATTGTTACTTACGATCGATATAATCAGCTATCCATTCTCCTACTTCACTCATTTTGTAAGATCTACCTCCATCAGCAATATCCTCAGTTATTACACCAGCTTCTAAGCTAGCGTTTACTGCTTCACGAATAATGGCACCCTCTTCATTAAGATTAAAAACATATTCAAACATCAATGCTACTGAGAGAATCATTGCAATTGGATTTGCTATGTCTTTTCCAGCCGCCTGAGGGTAAGAGCCATGTATTGGTTCAAAAAGAGAAGTATGTAAACCTATTGAAGCAGATGGTAACAAACCCATAGATCCTGTTATTACAGATGCCTCGTCGGTCAAAATATCACCAAACATGTTTTCTGTAACCATAACATCAAAACTTTTAGGCCATTGAATAATTCGCATCGCCGCATTATCAACAAACAGAAAATTGGTCTCTATATCAGGATACTGGAGTGCTATTTCTTGTGCAATCTGTCGCCACAGCCTTGATGTTGCAATTACGTTTGCCTTATCAACAACTGTAAGCTTCTTCCTCCTTTGTCCCGCAAATTTATAAGCAAGATGAAGAATTCTTTCCACCTCTTCACGTGTATAAACACATGTATCATAAGCAGTATTGCCATCTTCGCTCCTACCCTGTGGTCTACCAAAATACATTCCTCCGGTAAGCTCACGTATACAAACAAAGTCAGCACCCTCAACTAGGTCAGCTCTTAAAGGCGATTTATGTAAAAGTGATGGAAATGTCATCACCGGACGAATATTACCGTATAATCCGAGTCTCTTCCGCATACTTAGCAAACCTTGTTCAGGTCTAACTTTAGCATTAGGGTCATTATCATATTTAGGATCCCCGATAGCACCAAAAAGAACTGCGTCACTATTCATACAAAGTTCATGTGTTTCTTCTGGATAAGGATTTCCAGACACATCAATAGCACATGCTCCAACAGCTGCTTCTTTATATGATAATTCATGATTGTATTTATTACATACCGCTTTAGTAATTTTCAATGCTTGAGCCATAATTTCAGGTCCAATCCCATCACCCGGTAATACTGCAATATTCAATTTCATTCGTCTTATATTTTATTTTCGTTTATTTAATTCAAACATTTTCCTATGGTAACTGCATATAATTCATATTTGGAATATTTCCACTTTCCAACATATTCAACATCTTCATAGTTGCTTTTATGGCAGCAACAGTCTGGTCAATATCAAGCGCCCTCGTTTTAAATACTTTTCCTTCAAACTTCCATGTTATAACGGTCTGCACATAAGCATTTGTTTTACCACCTGGCGGTATTACAACCTCATAATCAATTAGTTCAGGCACTGGTTTATTTAAGCTTCTATAGATCTTAAACATAGCTTTAGAAAAAGCATGATACTGACCTTCGCCTGCTGCTGTTTCCTGATAAATCTTATCTTTTATAGAAATTTTCACAGTAGCAGTAGGTCTTAATCCATCTGTTAAAGCTAACGAGTAGTTTAACATTTTAATATCCTTGAATTCACTCCCGTTTTTCAACACATCAGAAACTATATAAGGTAATTCATCTAAACTAACTACCTCCTTTTTGTCACCTAATTCAATAATCTTAGCTGTTACTTTACTAGTTTCTTCATCATCGAGTTCAATACCAAGTGTTTCTAAATTTTTTATAATGTTAGAGCGACCTGCATTTTTCCCAAGTGCATATTCACGATAACGACCAAAGCGTTCAGGTAAAAGGTCATTGAAATAAAGATTCTTTTTCTTGTCTCCATCAGCATGAACGCCAGCAACCTGCGTAAAAACATTATCACCTATTAATGGTTTATTATTTGGGATACGCACACCTGAATAACTCTCAACAACTTTACTCACATTGTAAAGTTTCGATTCATCAATATTTGTTTGCAAACCCATATGATCGTGGATAAGTGCAATAACACTGGTCAAAGGTGCATTACCTGCTCTTTCCCCTAAACCGTTTACTGTTACATGTACTGCTTTAACACCTGCTTTCAATGCTTCATACACATTGGCTACAGCTAAATCATAATCATTATGTGCATGGAAATCAAAGTGAATTCCTGGATAACGTTCAATCATTTCTGAACAAAATTGCCATGTTTCATCAGGATTAAGTACACCTAATGTATCGGGCAACATAAAGCGAGTTACTTGCTCATCTTTTAGTCCATCCATCATTTGAAACACATATTCTTTTGAGTCTCTCATTCCATTGGACCAATCTTCAAGATACAAGTTAACGGTGAGATCCATATTTTTAGCACTATTAATACATTTTTTTACATCTGTCAAGTGCTGTTCAGGAGTTTTGTTTAACTGATATTTACAATGTTTCAATGAGCCTTTACTTAACAGATTCACTACCTTACAACCAGCATTAACAATCCATTCGAGAGAGGTAGTACCATCAATAAAACCAAGCACTTCAAGTTTGTCAAGGTAGCCATGAGCTTTAGCCCATTGTGCCATTTTTTGTACCGATTTAAATTCACCCTCTGATACTCTTGCTGAAGCGATTTCAACTCTATCAACTTTAAGTTCATCCAACAAAAGGCTTACAATACTCACTTTTTCTTGCGACGCAAAGGATACACCTGAAGTTTGCTCACCATCACGCAAAGTGGTATCCATTATCTCTATTTTCCTTAGTTCTCTCAAAACAACAAGTCTTGTAAATTATCAATTTTATACAATTATAAATAAATTGTTTTATTCGTAAGAAAAAACTCTTCTACTCTCATATTCAAGAATCTTATCTCTATTAGACATAAGAAAATCAATATCATCCAGACCTTTCAGTAAACACTCCTTTTTATAAGGATTTATTTCGAAAGATTCTGATCTACCTGTTTCATTATTCACAATTGTTTGCTCTTCCAAGTTTACGGTAACCGTAGCTTTTGTATTTTTAATTGAAGAACTAAAAAGTTCACTTAAAAACTCATCAGAAATAACCACAGGAAGAATTCCATTATTAAGAGCATTATTTCGAAAAATATCTGCGAAAAAGCTAGATACCACTACTTTGAAGCCATATCCACCAATTGCCCATGCAGCATGTTCACGACTACTTCCACTACCAAAATTTTTGCCTGCCACTAATATTTCTCCTGAGTATTTAGCATCATTAAGTACAAAATCCTCCTTAGGATTTCCTTCCTTATCATACCTCCAGTCTGCAAATAAATTATCACCAAAACCCTCTTTGGTCGTCGCTTTCAGAAAACGGGCAGGTATAATCTGATCTGTGTCCACATTCTCAATAGGAAGTGGTACATATGTTGATGTTATTGTTTTAAATTTATCCATGTTATGTTATCTTATATTATGGTTGCGTTATTTTTCCGGTGACTGCCGCGGCAGCTGCTACAAGCGGGCTTGCTAATATTGTTCTTGCTCCAGGACCTTGTCGTCCTTCAAAATTACGATTTGAAGTGGAAACTGCATATTTACCTGCAGGAATCTTATCATCATTCATAGCCAGACAAGCTGAACAACCTGGTTGTCTGATTTCAAAACCCGATTCTTGTAAAATTATATCAAGCCCTTCATCTTTAATTTGTTTTCTTACCTGCCAGCTACCAGGAACGAGCCATGCAGTAACATTTTCAGCTTTCTTTCTACCTTTCACATAGTTTGTAAATAGTCTAAAATCCTCTATGCGACCATTTGTACAACTACCCAGAAAAACATAATCAATCTTCTTGCCTTCAAGCTTTTCACCTGGTTCAAAACCCATATATTTAAGCGATTTCTCAAAAGAAATTTTACCTGCACTATCTATTTCATCAAGAGTAGGTATAGTACCATATATAGGCATTCCCATACCAGGGTTAGTTCCATATGTAATCATTTGTGGTATTTTAGTAGCATCAAATGCTACCTCTTTATCAAACTTAGCTCCTACATCTGTTTTAAGAGTCTTCCAATAAGTCAACGCTTCATCCCATCTTTCATCTTTAGGAGCAAATTGACGCCCTTTAATATAGTTAAATGTAGTTTCATCTGGAGCGATAAGTCCCCCACGGGCACCCATCTCAATACTAAGATTACAAAGAGTCATTCTTTCTTCCATAGTAAGATTTCGCACTGCTTCTCCAGCATACTCAACAAAGTACCCGGTTGCACCTCCTGTTGTAAGTTGTGATATCATATATAGAGCCATATCCTTAGCTCCTACGTTATCATTTAGTCTACCTTCGAAATTGATACGCATCGTTTTTGGTCTGGTCTGCAATATACATTGTGACGCAAGAACCATCTCAACTTCGCTTGTTCCTATACCAAAAGCTATTGCACCAAATGCTCCATGTGTGGAAGTATGACTATCACCACAAACAATTGTCATGCCTGGTTGTGTATATCCATTTTCTGGACCTATTACATGAACAATCCCATTTTTAGGATTTCCCAACCCATAATATGTCAAACCAAAATCACGAGCATTCTTCGCAAGAGTTTCCACTTGGAAACGAGAAATTTTATCACGTATAGGATTCTCCTGCCCCATTGTGGGTATATTATGGTCTGCAGTAAGTGTAGTCTGTTCAGGTCTGAAAACTTTCAGTCCCCTATCACGCAATCCTGCAAAAGCCTGAGGGCTAGTCACCTCATGACACAAGTGACGATCTATGTATAATTGTGTGGGACCGTCTTTCACCTCAGTAACTACATGTGCATCCCAAACTTTATCAAAAAGAGTCTTCATATATTTTTATTTGCTTATTTAATTTTTGTCTTAGCATTTTTCATCCTTGTTCAATTACTGAACTACTGTTTAACATCTAATTATAGCAGTGTTTATATTTAAATCAATCTACAAATTTATTTACAGCGTCAATAAAGGCTTCCACAGATGCAGCAACAATATCTGTATTGGCAGCAAATCCATAATAAACAACGTCATTATGTTCAACCTGCATATGTACCTTACCCACATCGTCGCTGCCACGATCAATTGCTTGAATCAGAAATTCCTCAATTCTAATTTCTCTGCGAATAATATTTTTAACTGCACGAATAGCAGCATCAACCGGACCATTACCAGTTGCAGTTGACTCAAAGTGTTCACCTGCAATATTTAATCCTAAACTGGCAACATCTCGAACACCTATACCACAAACAACCTGCAAATAATCAACTTTAATACGATTCGACCTAGCTTCTTTTCCAATTAACATAAGGATATCGTCGTCATTAATGCTCTTCTTCTTGTCTGCCAAATTCAAGAAATTCTCATATACTTTGTCAAGTTCTTCCGACTCAAGTTTCACACCAAGCAATGAAATGCGATTATTAAGTGCTGCACGACCACTACGCGCTGTTAATACAATTGCATTATCATCAATTCCCACATCCTTAGGATTGATAATTTCATAAGTTTCCACATTCTTAAGTACACCATCCTGATGAATACCCGATGAATGTGCAAAAGCGTTCCTTCCAACTATAGCCTTATTTGGTTGAACCGGCATATTCATTAAACTGGAAACAAGTCGACTTGTTGAATAAATATGTTGAGTATTGATATTTGTATCAAATCCTCTGTCTTTATGACTTCTGAGTGCCATAACTACCTCTTCCAGAGATGTGTTACCAGCGCGTTCTCCGATACCATTAATTGTAACTTCAACCTGTCGAGCACCATTAATAACACCAGAAAGAGTGTTTGCAGTAGCCATTCCTAAGTCTTGGTGACAATGCGTTGAAAGTATAGCGTCTTTCAAGTCTACATTTTCGACTAAATATTTTATTTTTGCTCCATACTCATCAGGGAAGCAATATCCAGTTGTATCAGGAATATTAATTACTGTTGCTCCTGCATTTACTACAGCTTGAACAACTCTTGCCAAATATTCATTCTCTGTACGCCCAGCGTCTTCAGCATAAAATTCTACATCATCAACAAAGTTACGTGCATATTTTACAGCTTTAATGGCTCTCTCAATAATATCCTCACGATTAGAATTAAATTTATGCTTTATATGAAAATCGGATGTACCTATTCCTGTATGTATTCTTTTACGTTTGGCATACTGTAATGCCTCGGCGGCAACCTCAATATCTTTTTCAACTGCACGCGTAAGTGCACAAATTGTAGGCCATGTTACAGCTTTAGATATTTCAACTACTGAGTTGAAATCACCAGGACTAGACACAGGAAACCCTGCTTCTATCACATCAACTCCTAAAAGCTCAAGTGCCTGTGCAATTTGTATCTTCTCAATTGTGTTTAGTTGACATCCAGGAACCTGTTCTCCATCTCTTAATGTTGTATCAAAAACATAAATTCGTTCCATTTTATTCAATATATTTTCTTTATTCTTTTATAAAAAAATAACCTTTCCCACTGGGTGAGAAAGGTTATCGATATTTTTTTTACTCTTTATAGTTGCTATTTTTGATATGCCAGTCTCACCCTCCGAACTTGTCCAGAAGAATTAGAATAGAAATGACTAGAATATCAATATTTTGACGCATAACGCTAAACTTATATTTGTTTGATGAATGCAAAGTAAAAGTAAAAATCTTTACTAACAAAGTATTTTAAAGAATTTCTTTAAAAAAACTTCAAATTATTACTATTACCCACTTATAAATGCTGATTTGACATAATAAGGGTGCTAAATATTATAATACAATTAAGTTTAAACACTAACAGCTGTAGAAAAAAATCTATTCAATCAGGAAAAACTTCAAATTAAATCACCATTCAATTATCAGTAATAACAGTTTAGTTCACATTTTGTTTATAATATATCAAAGTAAAATACAATTTCCACTTTTAATAAAAATGTTCACCATAACTATTTTCTGTATCTCACATATAATAATTACTATCCAAAATCATCGAACATTATCATTTCTGAAGGAACTCCTAAACTGTCAAGCATCCGCTGTGCAGCATTAGCCATTGGTCCCGGACCACACATGTAATATTCAATATCTTCGGGAGAATCATGATCTTTAAGGTAGGTATCATAAATTACCTGATGTACAAATCCAGGTGTATATTTAACTCCTGCTTCATCGGCTTTAGGATCTGGTCTGTCAAGTGCAAGATGAAACGAGAAGTTAGGGAATTCTCTTTCAAGCTCATGAAAATCATCAAGGTAAAATGCTTCAATCAATGCTCTTGCACCATAGAAAAACGACATCTTTCTATCTGTTATCTTCAGTGTTTTTAGTAAATGCATCAATTGTGAACGCAGAGGAGCCATACCTGCTCCACCGCCAATCCACAACATTTCCCTATTACTATCTAATATTGGATGAAATTCTCCATAAGGTCCGGACATCATTACCTTGTCGCCTGGTTTAAGATTAAAAATATATGAAGAAACAATTCCAGGATTTACATTCATCCATGTACCTTTTGCTCTGTCAAAAGGAGGAGTGGCAACACGTACGTTCAGTGTAATGATATTACCCTCTGCAGGAAAGTTGGCCATTGAATAAGCACGCGATGTATCTTCATCACTTTTACATACCAAATCCCACATCTGAGATTTATCCCATTCAGATTTATACTTTTCATCAATATCGAAATCAGAATATTTTATAGCATCGAATTGAGGAACTCTGATCTGACTATAAGAACCAGGCTTAAAATCTATATTTTCACCTTCAGGTAACTTAACCACGAATTCTTTTATAAAAGAGGCAACATTTTTGTTAGATACAACTTCGCATTCCCATTCCTTAATACCAAAAATTTCTTCAGGAACAATAATCGAAAGGTTGTCCTTAACCTTCACCTGACAACTCAATCGCCAGTCGTTAAGCTGTTCCTTTCGTGTAAAGTGACCTTTCTCAGTAGGTAGTATCTCACCACCTCCTGAAATTACACGACAACGACATTCACCGCAGGTTCCCTTACCTCCGCATGCAGACGATAGATATATATCTTTCGACATCAAAGTATTAAGCAATGTGCCGCCTTGTGCCACTTCCAGCTCTTTATCAGCATCATCGTTTATTGTGATTTTCACATTTCCTGATGGTAGCAGTTTATCTTTAGCAACAAGAATAACTATAACCAGTATAAGAATTATCAACAAGAATACAATTACACTTGTCCATATCGTTAGTCCATCCACATTCAATAGTACGCTCATACCTGTATGCTTAAAATTTTTACTTTAATCTGTTAATTGTGTTTTCCTCATTAAATATTAATGCCTGAAAAGCTCATAAACCCTATAGCCATCAAAGCAGTAACAATAAATGTTATCCCTAATCCCTTCAATGGTTTCGGAACATCTGAATATTCCAGTTTTTCCCTGATAGCAGCCAGCCCAACAATTGCAAGCAACCAACCAATTCCTGATCCAAAGGAATATGCTGTTGCCATGCCTATGTTAGCAAATTCACGCTGTTGCATAAAAAGAGATCCTCCAAGAATAGCACAGTTAACTGCTATAAGCGGTAAAAATATACCAAGAGAGGAATATAGAGCAGGACTGAATCGTTCAATGACCATCTCTACAAGTTGTACTATTGCTGCAATAACTGCAATAAATATCAGCAAACTGAAAACACTTAAATCAACGTTGGCATACTGAGGGCCAAGCCATGCAAGTGCACCAGCTTTTAAAACATAGTTTTCGAGTAAATAATTGACGGGAAGAGTAATAACAAGCACTAGGGTAACTGCTATTCCTAAGCCAAGTGCTGTTTTTACATTTTTCGATACTGCCAAGAATGAACACATTCCCAAAAAGTATGCGAATATCATATTATCGACAAATATCGATCTTATAATCAGACTAATTGCTTCCATATATATAATAATATCTGTTTATTTACTGTTAATTAATTTGTCTCCTCCTGAAGATCTTTATTCTTCGCGCGCTGTATCCATATAATGCATGCAACTATAAGAATAGCCATTGGGGCAAGCATCATAAGTCCGTTGTCTTCATAACCGGCATCATAAAACGACTGTGGAATAACTTTGTATCCCATCAATTCTCCTGCACCTAATAATTCACGGAAAAAACCAACTACAATTAATATCCATCCATAGCCTAATCCATTTCCAATACCATCAAGGAATGAAGGCCAAGGACCATTGCCTAAAGCAAATGCCTCAAGACGTCCCATCAAAATACAATTGGTCACAATTAATCCCACAAATACTGACAGTTGCTTGTTAACATCATATGAAAATGCTTTCAGTACTTCACTAACAATAGTAACAAGTGCAGCCGCAACAACAAGCTGAACAATTATTCTTATTCGGTTTGGTATAGTTTTACGAAGCAGCGAAATAATCACGTTTGCAAAAGCAACCACTAACGTGACAGATATTGCCATTACTATTGATGGCTCCAGCTTTGAAGTTACTGCAAGGGCTGAACATATACCCAGAACCTGAACTAGTATTGGGTTGTTTTCATTCAGCGGTCCTAACAACACCGCTTTAGTTTTACTATTTAATGCCATATCTTATTTTCTATTCAGTTTCATTAAAAAATCCTCATATTCACCAACGCTGTTAAGAAGCATTTTGTCAACACCTTTACTGGTGATTGTACCTCCTGAGATACCGTCTACATAATCACGACGTGTATCTGTTTGTCCAGGTTTCACCACAGCGATTGAGACGAAATTACCATTTTTTATAATCTCTTTCCCTTCAAACTGAATTCCGAAATTTCTTTCAGCAATTTCTGCTCCTAATCCGGGAGTCTCTCCAGCGTGACCAAAGTCGGCACCATAAATTGTACTTCCATCGTCCTCTACAGCCAAATATCCCCAGATAGATCCCCAAAGTCCGGCTCCGCTCATTGGAATTATATATACATTTTTACCTTCAATAAAAACCTCATAAACTGGCAATCCCTCAGCTGACGGATCACCAAGCTCAGTTGAAAAGGCAAGATCTTCAGGCATAGTGCCTTCAGTACCTTCAATTTTATCACCCTCACTTGTAATCAGATAAGCGTTTGTAATCAGTTCTGCGTAGCGATCTTCAGCCTCATCTGTTTTAGCTGTTATATTGAGTGAGCGCAAAAGCTGTTGCATTTTATCAATATTCTCATTTGCAATCTGCCTATCGAGAAGCGCTTGATGTGTAAATGAGAGTCCTAAGGCCACTATGATAACCATCACCGCAGCATATATTATTGTATATACATTACTTTCTCTGTTCATAGCTCTGCTTTATTAGTAACACGCTTTAATCTGCGTTTAATATTGGCATCAATTACATAAAAATCAATAAGTGGTGCAAATGCATTCATAAACAAAATTGCGAGCATCATTCCTTCTGCATAGCCAGGGTTGAATACCCTTATTGTTATTGCAAGGAAGCCAATCAGAAATCCATATATCCACTTCCCCTTCTCGGTTCGTGCTGATGTTACGGGATCTGTTGCCATAAATACTGCACCAAATGCAAAACCTCCAAGTAGCAAATGATAAATTGTTGGCATCTCCATAATAGCGTTACTTGCAAAGATATTTACAAGAAGTATTGTAAATATTCCTCCTACGAATACAGATAGCATTGTTTTCCAACTACCTACACCTGTAATAATAAGTATCAGGGCACCAATCAGAATTGCCAAGGTAGAGACTTCACCAATTGAACCTGGGTAAAATCCAAAGAACATATCACTAAAAGTAAGAGATTCACCTGTAATTCCCGTAAAAGCAAAATCACTAAAACTTGTGACTTCTGCTGTATTAATCTGTCCTAGTGGCGTTGCGCCAGAATAACTATCGATTACCTGTCCACCACCCATTCCTAATGTTTCGCGAGTACGTACCCATACCTGTTCGCCCGACATTTTAGAAGGATATGAGAAAAACAGAAATGCACGTGCAATCAATGCTACATTAAATATATTATAACCTGTACCCCCAAATACTTCTTTTGCAAATATAACAGAAAATGCAGTTGCAACTGCAATCATCCAGAGAGGTGTATCTACTGGCAGTATCATCGGAATTAAAATTCCTGAAACAAGGAATCCTTCTGCTACTTCTTCTTTTTTCATCTGTGCAATCGCAAACTCAATACCTAGACCCACTACATACGAAACAATGATCTGAGGAAGAATAGCAAAAAAACCGTAGAAAAACTTAGTGAGAAGTCCGATTTCTTGAGCCACCGCCATATAATGTTGCAAACCTACATTGTACATTCCCATCAAAAGTGCAGGTAATAATGCTATAATCACAATTATCATTGTACGCTTTGAGTCGCGTGCATCGTGAATATGCACTCCAGATTTAGATGTTGTGTTTGGCACAAACAGGAAGGTCTCAAACGCATCATAAGTTGACCACAGCCAATGAAGCTTCCCTCCTTCTTCGAATTTAGGTTTTATCTTATCAAGATACTTTTTTAACGCTTTCAAAGTTCTATCATTTA
>CAZURM010000035.1:4409-20719 GCA_964622945.1 uncultured Proteiniphilum sp. | reverse complement strand
AGATATTACTGTATCCTGTTATAACTATGGATTTGTCTTTTACTCATCAGGGTTCGAGAAATAATCTACTTGGAGAAAATCCTTCTCAAGAGATGATTGACAGATTTTCAAACGAAAAGAGAGTTGATAAATTCACACCTCCTGCATTTATTATTTTTGCCGCAGACGATAAAGTGGTTCCTGTTTTAAATGGTTTGCGATACACCGAAGTTTTGATTGATAATAATGTGCCTGTTACTTTTCTGTTGTATCCAACGGGAGGACATGGTTTTGGAAATTATGACTCATTTACTTACCATGAGCAATTTTTGCTTGAGTTAAGTAAGTGGTTGGATGAACTGTAAATTGAAATAAGTGAACCGTACTGGATTCGAACCAGTGACCTCTACCCTGTCAAGGTAGCGCTCTAAACCAGCTGAGCTAACGATTCGGGGAGTGCAAATTTAGTAATAAATTTCCAGTTGGTAAATTATAAAATGCTGCTTTTATCCAATGCCAATACCACTATAATCAAATCCGTAGGATAAAAGATCCTCTTTATTGTAAATATTTCTGCCATCAATAACTAGATGGTTATTCATAATTTTCTTGAGAATAGACCAGTTGGGAAGACGGAACTCTTTCCATTCTGTAGGAACAATTAATGCATCGGTCTCATTTGCTGCATCATAAATATCTTTTGCGTAGTATATCTTATTGTCTAAGTACTTACGTGCTTCTTGCATAGCTGCAGGGTCATAAGCACGAACCTTAACTCCTGACTCAAGAAGGCTTTCAATTAATGTTAGCGATGGTGCATCTCGCATGTCATCTGTTTCTGGCTTGAATGATAAACCCCATACTGCTACTGTTTTGCCTTTAATATTTCCATTGAAATGGCGATTGAACTTATTAAATAGTATGGTTTTCTGTCTATTGTTTACCTCTTCAACAGCTTTTATTACACTCATCTCGTATCCAACATCCTCTCCCACTTTTATAATTGCACGAATATCTTTTGGAAAACAACTCCCGCCGTAACCACTACCTGGGTATAAAAAGCTCCTACCAATCCGTGAATCACTCCCCATTCCACGGCGTACCATGTTAACATCAGCACCTACAAGTTCACACAAATTGGCAATATCGTTCATAAAACTAATACGTGTTGCAAGCATAGCATTGGATGCATATTTTGTCATCTCTGACGAAAGTATATCCATGAAAATCACACGAAAATTGTTAAGTAAAAAAGGACGATATAACTTTGACATAAGATTTTCTGCACGCTTACTTTCTACACCAACAATAACACGATCTGGACTCATAAAATCATTTACTGCAGCTCCCTCTTTAAGAAATTCAGGGTTAGATGCTACATCAAACTGTAAATCGGTTAACTCACGCTCATCAAGCCGTTTGCAAATAATTTCTTTTATTCGGAAAGAGGTGCCAACAGGAACTGTACTCTTTGTTACTATCAATAACGAAGTTTTCATGTTATCTGCTATGGTATCTATAACATTCATAACATACGAAAGATCAGCATTTCCTTTATCATCTGATGGTGTTCCTACAGCAATGAAAACAATGTCCATATCATTTAAAACTGATGGCAGATCAGTGGTAAAGTGGAGTCGCTCAGCATCGTAATTACGTACAACAATACTTTTTAAACCTGGTTCGTAAATAGGTATTACACCTTTTTTTAACCCTTCGATCTTCTCTTTGTCGATATCAACACAAGTAACATCCACACCCATCTCGGCAAAACAGGCACCTGAAACTAAACCTACATAACCTGTTCCAACAATTGCAATCTTCATATTTTATGTTTTAAAATGTGCTAATTTAACTCAAAACCATTGTCTATACAATAGTTATTTCATATGTTTTTAAAGCTTATAGTTTTCAAATTATGTTCACAATTTAGTTTATTGCGTAGTTTCTCCTAACAATTTTTTTCTAAGATTATTTACAGGATAAAGTACTGTCAACATTCCAATTACACTAACAACCGCAAATACAACTACAATATCGGCAAATTTAACTATAATGGGATAAGCATCAATAATATAAGCTCCCGGAGTATCGCTTAGACGTATGAATCCGAAATGTTGCTGTAGAAGACATAAAATCAGACCTATTACAATTCCTACTATAATTCCTGAAAATGTAATCAACCACCCTTCGTTCAAAAAGATTCGAGATATCATATTATTGGATGCTCCCATATTTATTAGACTATTTATGTCATCTTTCTTCTCTACAATAAGCATCGTAAGCGATCCTACTACATTAAAAACAGCAATCAGCAAAATGAATGCTAATATAAGAAATGTCACCCACTTCTCTACCTGTAACATTCTATAGGATTCACGTTGCTGTTCATATCTATCTTTAACAATGAAATCTTCTCCAAGTATATTTATTATCTGGTTTTTTGTTCTTTTTACAGATGCTTCGGGTGTAAGTTTGATATCTAGTGATGTAACCTCATTTGTATAACTCAGCAAATCTCTTACCATTGAAATTGGCAAGATTGCCATTTGTTCGTCATATTTAGGTGTGTTCAAACTAAACACTCCTCCAATCTGTACATAGCCGATAGTAAATGCCGCAGATGGATTAGCAAGGTTAACACTTACATCTCTCTTTGGCGCATAAATTTCAATTGGATTAATGAAATCAGGCCGTGCACCAAGTGAGGCAGCCAGACTAGCACCCAGTGTTGTGTAGTCAACTACATCTTCTCGAAGCTTAAACGTACCGTCTATGATTAACTTATCCATGTCGGTCATATAGTTAAACTCCTCGGACACTCCTTTCATAAGCACAGGAACTTGTTGATTATCAAAACTAAACAATGCGTTCTCTTCGAGCGATTCTGATATCATTTGTATTTGTCCCAGATTAAGAACTTCTTCAAACAGAGGTGTATCATAGTCAAATACCTTACCCTCTCTGACAGTAATCTTAAGATCGGGATCAAAAGCACTAAACATACCTTCTACAATACCTCCAAAACCATTGAATACGGATAATACAACTACCATTGCCATAGTTGCAATAGCAATGCCACATACAGAAATAGCTGAAATCACATTAATAGCATTGTGTGATTTCTTCGAAAATAGATATCGACGTGCTATGAATAGAGAGATATCCATAGTAATGATTTTCAATCGTCTTTCAACAGTCTGTCAATATTTGCGACATAATCAAGTGAGTCATCAATATGAAAATTCAGTTCTGGAATAATTCTCAACTGATTTCTCAATCGTTTACCTAAATTATAACGAACAGTCTTAACGTTGTTATTTATATTATTTACTAGCTCTTCAGCTTTTTCTGAGGGAAAAACACTTAGGTAAGCATGTGCAATACTCAAGTCAGGTGTTACACGAACATTAGTAACCGATACAAGCGTACCTTTCATTTTTTTTGTTTCTAATAAGAACAACTCACCTAGTTCTTTCTGTATCAGTCGGTTTATTTTTTGTTGTCTATGAGAGTCCATAATGTTTATTTCTTTCTTATAAGCGTTATACCATCACGTACAGGCAATATAATCTTTTCTACACGCGTATCACTTTTCAAATGATTATTAAATTCCAAAATCCCTTTAGTTTGCCAGTCGTTATTCTTTGGTTCTTCTAAAACTTTTCCATGCCAAAGTGTATTATCAGCAAGTATGAAACCACCTTGTTTTGTTATTGGTAGAATTTTTTCATAAAGCTTAAGATAGTCACGTTTATTACCATCCATAAAAACTAAATCGAAAGTATTGTCATCATAATTAAGCAATATTTCGTTAGCATCTCCGATAATTAATTTAATTTTATCTCCATAGGAAGAACGTCTAAAATTATCACGAATTATATCTTCTAGCTCATCATCAATCTCAATAGTTTCTAAAGTAGCTTTTTCATCAAGACCTTCTGCAATACAAAGTGCTGAATAACCTATATAAGTCCCTATTTCAAGTGCTCTAGAAGGTCGTATCATTTGAGTAAACATTTTCAGTAAGCGCCCTTGCAAATGACCAGATGTCATATCACCATGAAGTAATTTTACATGAGCATCCCGATATATTTGTTTTAACAATTCGGGTTCCACTTCAATATGTTCACTTATATATTCTTCGATAGAGTTCATATAAAATATTTACATTACATAAACTATATAAGAAACATTTAATTCATTTAAATTCCTTTTACTGTTATAATGTATAATCGGGTAAATTATATCTCTCTTTAGCTTCTAAAATTCTCCATGCATCAATTATTTCCAAGTAAGTAGTACCACCTACTTCACCAAAGCTACCACCCAAATATGCCACCCTGTCTTTTGGTTCAATCATCTTATTTTCAATAAGTCGACGAATTGCATCTATAAAATATGCCCGTCGGCTTTCTTTGGTATTTCCATCACCCTTACCCTCCTGAAACTCAGCCCAAATGCCATAAGATAAGGCAAGTTCACGAGCTAGTCGTTTTGAAGTAGCAATAGCATAAACGGGACTTTTACCACGAAATGCAGCAAGCACACGTGCTGTACGCCCTGTATGACTGTCAGTTACAATTGCTTTCACATCCAGTCTATTCGACGATTTCACTGCTTGTTTGGCAAGAAATTCGGTTACATTACCTGCTTTATCAGAAGCATACGGAACACGTATATCATTATCAGACAATTTTGTCTGCTCTGCTTCATATGCAGTCTTTGCCATGGTTCTAACGGCCTCAACAGGATACTTCCCATATGCAGTTTCTCCACTTAACATTACAGCATCTGTTCTGTAATATATTGCATTTGCTATATCTGTAATTTCAGCTCTTGTTGGACGTGGATTATGTATCATTGAGTGCAACATCTGAGTGGAAACTATAACTGGCTTCTTATGATGAATAGCTTGCTTAATAAGGATTCGTTGAATACCTGGTATTTTTTCCTGCGGAACCTCAATACCCAAATCTCCTCGAGCAATCATAATACCATACGCTGATTCTAAAATTTCATCAGCATTGTCCACACCTTCCTGATTTTCAATTTTAGCAATTATCTTTATTGTGCTATTATATTGGTCAAGAATCTCCTGCACAGAAAGTACATCATCTCTATTACGAACGAAAGAGTGCGCTATAAAATCAACATTGTGCTCTACTGACATGGCAATAAACTTTTTATCCCTTTCAGTTATAGCAGGTAAATTTATACGTACACCAGGAATATTTACACTTTTACGACTCCCCACAACTCCATCATTCATCACATTACACACAATATGATCGTCGTATACAGCAACCACATTAAGATCTACTTCTCCGTCATCAATCAAAATATCATCTCCTACATGCATCTCACTTGCAATATTGGGGTAAGAAATGAAAATCGTATCTCTTGAAGATACTCCTGTCGGATTACCAGCAATTTTAATTTGATCTCCGGTCTTAAGCTCTATGTCATCCTCTGTAACAGTTGTACGGATTTCGGGACCTTTGGTGTCAACCAGAATTGCTATCCCGTCTGACACCTCTCTCACATTATTAATTATTTTCAGAAAGCCCTCTTCGTCTAAATGAGCAGAATTGAGCCTCACTACATTCATTCCGGCATCGTATAATTGTTTTAAAAACGAAACCTCGCAACGTTTGTCGGATATTGTTGCAACTATTTTTGTCTGTTTATGCATATTTTATTTTACTGTCTGATTTATGATTAATCGAGACTGATAATCTAACACTCAAATTCAAATATTGTTTTCGAATAGTAATGCTTGAACTGCTAGTTTATATGAGTTTAGCCCAAACCCGGTAATAACACCAATACATACAGCACTTAGCATTGATTGATGTCTGAACTCCTCTCTAGCAAATGTATTTGATATATGTACCTCTATAGTCGGAGCAGGGACGGCTTTAATTGAATCTCTGATTGCAATAGAAGTATGAGTATATCCTCCTGCATTTAGAATTATTCCATCGTAACTAAAACCTACCTCCTGTATTTTATTAATAATTTCCCCTTCTACATTAGACTGAAAAAAATCTATTTCTATGTTAGGAAAACTTGTCTTTAAGCTATTCAAAAATTCAGAGAAGTGTTTATTACCATATATCCCTGGCTCACGTGTACCCAGTAAATTAAGATTAGGGCCATTTATAATTTGAATTTTCATTAAATAGAGTGCTTTATAATTCGCTTTTATTTACAAAATAATAAACAAAGATACAATATTATTTGTAGAATGTTATTAATAATAAAGGGCATCACTTTATGTGATACCCTCTAAATTTATATATAAAAATTTAATTTCATTTTACTTTTCCTGTAGGCTCATTTACTTCTTCTTCTTCGTCACCATCTGTATCGGATAAATTAAAATTTGCCTCCGACATACGAATATATGACTTATATCTCCATTGAGCATTTTGTTTTGCAGCTTCAAACAGTTCATCAGCCTCAGCAGGGAATGATTTCATCAACTGAGTATAGCGCACTTCACCCTTAAGAAAGTCTACAAATTTATCCCAGTTAGGTTCTTTACTATCAAGCTGGAACGGATTCACACCATCTTTCTCAAGACGTGGATCATAACGCCATAAATGCCAGTAGCCACTTTCTACAGCAGATTTCTGTTCGGATTGTGCATGCCCCATTCCTTTTCGCAGTCCGTGACTAATACAAGGAGAGTATGCAATTACAATTGAAGGTCCATTATATGATTCTGCTTCGCGAATAGCTCTTAAAGTTTGACCTTGACTAGCGCCCATTGCTATCTGCGCTACATAAACATAACCATAGGTTGTAGCAATCATACCCAAATCTTTCTTACGAACACGCTTTCCGGCAGCTGCAAATTTTGCAACAGCTGCTATAGGAGTAGATTTAGATGATTGTCCTCCTGTATTTGAATAAACTTCTGTATCAAGAACAAGAACATTGATATCTTCTCCACTTGCAAGGACATGATCAAGACCTCCAAATCCAATATCATATGCCCATCCGTCTCCTCCAAATATCCATATTGATTTTTTAGCTAAATATTTCTCAAGAGAAAGTATCTCAATGCCTAGAGGAGTATCAATGCCAGAAAGAGAATCAACAACCTTTGCTGAAATCTCTTTAGATAAGTCAGCATCATATTTATTATTTATCCATTGAGCAAACAGATCCTTCTGTTCAGCAGTAAACTCATCAGATGAGATTGCTTGTTCCATAAGATTTTGAATTCGGTTACGCATACTTGTTTGAGCGATTGCAAATCCGTATCCAAATTCTGCATTATCCTCAAAAAGCGAGTTAGCCCATGCAGGTCCTTTTCCCTCTTCATTTTTAGTGTATGGTATAGCAGGTGCAGATGCTCCATATATTGAAGAACAGCCGGTTGCATTTGCAATCATCATTCTATCTCCATACAGTTGTGTAATAAGTTTAACATATGGTGTTTCACCACAACCTGAACAAGCCCCCGAAAATTCAAAAAGAGGAGTTGCAAACTGCGAATTTTTTACATTAAGTTTAGTATCTACAAGATGAGCTTTACTTGTAACATTCTCCATCATCCAGTCCCAGTTCTTCTGATTTTCCAGCTGAGATTCGATAGGAACCATTTCAAGTGCTTTTTCACCTTTTCTACCTGGACAAACATCAACACAATTACTACAACCGAGACAATCAAGAACATCAACCTGAATACGAAATGCCATACCAGCAAATTGTCTACCCTGAGCTTTTAATAGTTCTACATCTTCACCTACACTTTTTTGCTCTTCCTCATCAAGCATAAATGGACGAATAGTAGCATGCGGACACACATAAGCACACTGATTACATTGTATACAGTTTTCCGGTTGCCAAACAGGTACATTAACAGCTACACCTCGCTTTTCATATTTAGTGGTACCTATTTCCCATGTTCCATCTTCACGACCACTAAAAGCAGACACAGGAAGACTATAACCATTTTGAGCGTTCACTGGGCGTACTATCTTCTGAATAAACTCAGGTGCATCATCTTTTATATCAGTAGCAACTTCAATATTTGCCCATTCCTTTAGTACTTCTACCTCCTCAATATTTCCACCACGATCAACTGCAGCATAATTCATATTAACAATACTCTCACCTTTTCTTCCATAAGAAGTGACGATGAATTTCTTCATCTGTTCAACGGCAAGATCATACGGAATAACATTTGATATTTTGAAGAACGCTGATTGTAAAATTGTATTGGTGCGATTACCCAGACCTATTTCTTCTGCAATCTTTGTAGCATTTATTATATAAAACTTGATGTCATTTTTTGCAAAGTATTTCTTCACATGGTCAGGCAGGTGGTTTGCGACCTCATCTTTAGACCATATCGAGTTAAGAAGGAAGGTACCATTCTTTTTTAAACCAGCTGTAACATCATATAAATGAAGATATGCCGGTACATGACAAGCAACAAAATTAGGAGTGTTTACAAGATATGGAGATCTAATTTGATTATCTCCAAAACGTAAGTGAGAACACGTAAATCCTCCAGATTTCTTTGAGTCGTATGCAAAATAAGCCTGAACATACTTATCAGTATTATCACCAATAATTTTTATTGAGTTTTTATTTGCACCAACTGTACCATCAGAACCTAATCCATAAAATTTAGCCTCATATGTTGTTTCATCCATCGAAATCTCATCCTTAGCAGGAAGTGACTTGAATGTAACATCATCTACAATACCTATTGTAAAATCATTTTTAGGCATATTCAAAGATAAATTCTCAAATACCGATATTATCTGTGCCGGCGTTGTATCTTTAGACGATAGTCCATAAATACCTCCAATAATTTCAGGAGCATTTTCTTTTCCATAGAAGCTGTCTTTTACATCAAGATACATTGGTTGTCCCGGTGCTCCGGGTTCTTTTGTACGATCTAATACAGCTATACGTTTAACTGATTCAGGAATAACTGATAAAAAAGCTTCAGCTTTAAAAGGACGATACAAATGTACTGCCACAACGCCGACTTTCTCACCATTTGCTCTCAGATGGTCAACAACCTCTCTGATGGTTTCAGTTACAGATCCCATAGCAATTATTACTCTATCTGCTTCAGGATCCCCGTAATAGTCAAATAAACCATATTTGCGTCCGGTTACTGCTGCAAGTTTCTCCAAATATTTCTCAACAATATCAGGAACTGCATCATAAAAAGGGTTAGAGGCTTCGCGTGCCTGAAAATAAATATCATCGTTCTGAGCTGTTCCTCTTACAACAGGGTTATCAGGTGTAAGAGCTCTTTCACGAAACTCATTTAATGCTTCTTGATTTAATAATGGAGCTAAATCTTCATTCGTTAAAGCCTCAATCTTTTGAATTTCGTGTGAAGTGCGAAAACCATCAAAGAAATGAAGAAAAGGAATACGACTTTCAATTGCTGCCAGATGAGCAACAGCTGACAAGTCCATTACCTCTTGAACAGAACCTGTTGCGAAAAGAGCGAATCCTGTAGGTCTTGCGGCCATAACATCCTGCTGATCACCAAAAATAGATAATGCATGAGATGCAAGTGCACGTGCTGAAACATGAAATACTCCTGGCAACAATTCACCTGCCATTTTGTACATATTTGGTAACATCAATAACAACCCTTGTGATGCAGTAAATGTAGAAGTAAGTGCTCCTGCTTGCAATGAGCCATGCATAGCGCCAGCTGCTCCTGCTTCAGACTGCATTTCTTGCACCAATACCGTTTGACCGAAGATGTTTTTTCTTCCGGCTGCTGCCCATTCATCAACGTATTCTGCCATTGTAGATGAAGGAGTGATAGGGTATATTGCAGCTACCTCGCTAAACATATACGCGATATGAGCAGCTGCTTGGTTACCGTCGCAGGTTAAATTTTTTTTCTGTTTTGCCATAATTATATGATATATATATATTTAAATAATCTAAGAGTAGTTAAAAATTAATAATTCATGTGCGTGATTTAGACTACGAAATTACTATAAAAAAGCGTAAACAACAAACAAAATACCTTTTTGTTCACTGTCCATAAGAAAAAATGATTTGGTTAATTGTAAATATTTATTAATCTTTAATCATAATCTTACTTAACTACGTTATACATGATGAACGCATTGTAATAATATAGTGAAATAACAAAATATGAAAATAATTATTATAGCCAACAGGTTACCTGTAAAAATTGAGCGTGATGAAGATGATGAATTTAGTATTATTAGAAGTGAGGGGGGACTAGCCACAGGACTAGGTTCTCTAGACACTGATTCTGATATACACTGGATTGGTTGGCCAGGAATTCACACAGAAGACGAAAACGAAAAGAAATTAATAACAAAAAGTCTACATAAATTGAATTTTCACCCGATTTTTTTATCAGCAAAACAAATAGAGGATTATTATGAAGGATACAGCAACGGTACAATTTGGCCATTATGCCACTATTTCTTTTCATTTATTGAATATAAAGCTGAATATTGGGAAGCCTACCAAGAGGTAAATTCACTATTTTGTAATGAAGTGTTGCCTTTCATTGGTGATGATGACGTTGTGTGGGTACAAGATTATCAATTAATGCTACTACCAAAAAAAATACGTGACAAAAAGCCAAATGCAAATATTGGTTATTTTCATCACATACCGTTTCCATCGTATGAACTCTTTAGGGTACTGCCGGAAAGAGAAGAAATTCTTGAAGGATTGCTGGGAGCCGACTTAATAGGATTTCATACTCATGATTATATGAGGCACTTTATTAGTGCCATATACAGAGTACTTAACCTTAACTGTACACTTGATGAAATAAACCTTGAAAACCGAATAGTACATATTGATGCTTTCCCAATGGGTATTAATTATGAACAATATAATCAGGCTCATAATCTACCTAAAGTAAAAGAAAAGTTTGCTCTTCTAATGAACAAGCTCGGTGATAGAAGTATAATATTATCTGTTGACCGATTAGATTACAGCAAGGGTATTTTACACAGACTAAACGGTTTTGTTCAATTCCTAGACCATCATCCAGAATATCATGAAAAAGTTTCATTAGCAATGATTGTAGTTCCTTCACGCGACACAGTAGATATTTATGCTGAACTGAAAACTAAAATAGATCAACTAATAGGTGAGATTAACGGAAAATACTCCAAATTAGGTTGGAATCCTATATATTACTTCTACAGAAGTTTTAGTTTTGAAGAACTAATAGCTATGTATAATGTTGCTGAAATAGCTTTGGTTACACCGCTTAGAGACGGTATGAATCTAGTGGCAAAAGAATATTTAGCTACCAAACATAACAAACCCGGAGTATTAATATTGAGTGAGATGGCAGGAGCAGCTATTGAACTTCAAGATGCAATCATCATTAATCCTAATGACACAGATCAAATAGAAAATTCTATTTTACAAGCATTGAATATGTCCGAGAAAGAGAAAAAAGAACGTTTGGAGAAAATGCAGAAACGTATTTCAAGGCAGAATGTAAAAAAATGGGCTAATGATTTTGTAAAAGAACTTCTGAATATTAAGGCTCAAAACAAAGAGATTTTGCAAAAAATTGTTGGGAAAAGACAGCTTAACCAAATAAAAAAATCTTATGATGATGCTAAATCACGACTTATTATGTTGGATTATGACGGTACATTAGCGCCTTTTACCAAAAAACCTGAAGATGCTATACCCTCCGAGAAAGTGATTAAATTACTACAAAACATGAATGCCGATCCTAAAAATAAAGTGGTGATAAACAGTGGGAGAAATCATCAGATACTTGATAAATGGTTTAAAGGCTTGGATTTAGATTTTGCTGCCGAGCATGGAATGTTTTATAAAGAGAACAACGAATGGCAAATGAATATAAATAAAAAGGTGGAATGGGATGATGAGATTATTGATATTATCCAACATGCAATAGACAAAACACCAAAATCATATATTGAACAAAAAGAGGCATCGTTGGTATGGCATTATCGCAATGTAGATATATGGCTTGCCGAACTACGCTCTCAACAACTTGTTAATGCACTTATTGGTCCTTGTGCTCGCCTAAACTTACAGATAGTACCCGGTAATAAAGTAGTAGAAGTAAAACCACCTGATTTCACCAAAGGAAGTGAAGTTCTACGTAGAATAGCTCAACACAACTATGACTTTGTGCTTGCAATAGGTGATGACACAACAGATGAAGATATGTTTCGCGTAATACCGTCTGATGGAGTAAGTATTAAAGTGGGTAATTTCTCACCCGCAGCTAAGTATCGCATTCCATTACAATCTTCCGTTGTGCCATTTCTATCTAATCTAATAGAATAATATGGATTCTATTAATAAAACTCACTCCGTTTTTTTTACTAAAATGAATTCAACACCAACATCAAGTTCATTTAAAAACGCTTACATTAAAACTCATATTATACATTCAAACACAAAAATAATGAAACAGAATTGTTTTTTGTTAACATTACGAGAACATCATTAATAATCACTATGGACGTATAAATTTAGAAAGTTTTTTCTCCTCAGAGAAAAGTGTAGATGTGTTTATAAATGCCAGATGTGAATATGCCTGTGGAAAATTACCTAATTGTCTTTTAGTCTTAAAATCAAGATCTTCACTATACAAACCAAGGTGATTTGAGTAGGAAATCATACTCTCAAAAATCTCTCGAGCTTCGTCCTTTTCTCCAATCATATAGAGAGCCTCAATCAACCAGAATGTACATATTGTAAATGAAGATGTTGGAATTCCAAAATCATCTTCTGCTTTGTATCTATACATCAAGCCCTCATAAAAAAGATTATCCTTAATATATTTAACCGTTTTTATATAACGCTCATCTTGTGCTTCTATAAAACCATAAAAATACATTAAAAGTAATGAAGAATCAGCATCAGTATTTTCATAGGCCTGAGTAAATGTTTGTAGTTCATCATTCCACCCCTTCTCATGTACTTGTTTCTTAATAATATCCGCTTCTTTACGCCATTCAATTGCATAAAAATTTCTCTGAAGCAGCTCTGCAATAAGTGAAGCTCTATCTACTGCAACCCAGCTCATTACTTTTGATAAAACAAAGTGATGTTCCTTTGTTCGATACTCCCATATACTTCTGTCCGGTTTTTCCCAGGCAGCAAGCACTGCACGAACAAGATTTTTGATAATTTCCCAAATCTCCTCAACTTCATCCAGTGTTCCTGGAAAATAGAGGTAGTATTTGTAAATCACATCCAATAAATATCCTATAGAATCGTTTTGTTCCTGATAATAAGCGGCATTTCCTATCCTAACAGGATGTGAATTTGAATAACCAGACAGATGTGGCAAAATCTCCTCTGAAAGATCTCTCTCACCACGAATACCATACATAATTTGTATAGGCTCATTTCTTGACGATTTCAATATTTTTTTAATAAAACCTATAAAGCGTTCTGCAGCTGACTTTTGCTTCATAAACAGCAATGTGTCTATTGACATAGACGCATCTCTAAGCCAACAATAACGGTAATCCCAATTACGCGTTTCGCCAATTGTTTCAGGCAAGCTTGTAGTCACAGCAGCCAACATAGCACCTGAATCTTGATAAGACAGTAGTTTTAAAACTAATAGACTACGTTTTATCATATCATTGTACTCTACATAATCCCTTGAACGATTCACAAAATTTAACCAGTAAACTTTTGTTCTTTCAAATTCCAGCATGATACGATTTATATCTACTGTAACTAATTTTTGATTATAAGATAGGAGAAAAAAATTATGATTGTTCATAACAATTTCTTCTCCATTTAATACTTTCTTTTTATCTAAACTTGTATATAAATAAACCTTATCCTCCAAATCTTTTATGGAATGAGTTTTTATGTAATTACCCACAATTTCATGTCTTACAGCTTCACGTGCATAATTAAACTGAGGATCATAAATCACTCGTACAGTAGGAGTTCCTTTAAAAACTCTGATGTATCTTTGAATCTCGGGAGGCATAAAATGGCGTAATTCACTAGTCCTATATCTAGGCATATAGTCAAATAATATAAAACCATGTTTAGGTGATTCAAACCTGGTCATTAAAATATTTGTATGTCCGTTATATTTCTGTGTAATTTCGTATTCTTCAGAAACTTCTAAACGAAAACTGCCTCCTTTCTCATCATCTAATAATTTTGCAAATATTGCTGGGGAATCAAAATCTGGTAGGCAACACCAGTCAATACTGCCAGCTTTAGAAACTAACGCTGCCGTGCGACAATTGCCAATAATTCCGTAATCTAGGTTATTCATTTATACTTATTATTTAATTTTCAAAACACATGTCATATAATATACACATCTTTTATAACGCACAAATAGATAGTCAGGTTTAAAAAACATCATTTTGTTAGTAAATTCTGTCTCTTTGGTAGTATTTATGATAATAATGCCTTTACGTGAACATATCGAACCAATAATGTAATCAATTGTTTTACATTAAATAGAATTATTAATCAATTACATTTTAAACAATTATTACTATGGTAACACACTCAATTAAAACCATTTGGAGAGAAAACAACGTTTTTGACACTGAGCTTGACGGACATAACGTCACTATTGATTTAGCAGAAAATGCAGGAGGTAATGATAAAGGACCAAGACCAAAAAAATTTATGCTACTTGCAGCAGCCGGTTGTACCGGTCTTGATGTTGTAGATATGGCACGCAAGATGCGTATTGATTTCAAGAGTTTTGATATACGGATTGATGCTGAAGTTGCTGATGAGTATCCAAAAGAATATACTTCTATGAAAGTGATATATGAATTTGAAGGAGATAACTTGCCCGTTGATAAACTAGAGAGAGCATGCAAGTTATCATTCGAAAAATACTGTGGTGTTTTAGCCTTTTACAAAAAAACTGTTCCTGTAAACTACGAGGTAATTGTTCGAAATGTTTAACCATTTTCTCAACATTAGAGAAAAATTTCCATATATTTTCATATCTTTGCGATAGGTTTATCATTTATCAATAGAACATTCTTAAAAAATATATTAAACACAGGAACTATGCAAACAATGGACTCTTTTAATTTTGCCGATAAAAAGGCATTCGTGCGTGTGGATTTCAATGTACCACTCGATGAAAACTTTAATATTACAGATGACACACGTATCCGTGCAGCAATACCCACTTTGAAGAAAATCTTGAAAGATGGAGGCAGCGTGATTATAGGATCGCATTTAGGAAGACCAAAAGGTGCAACAGATAAATTTTCCTTAAAACATATTTTGTCACGTGTATCAGAGCTGCTTGAAATGGATGTTCAATTCGCTGAAGATTGCATCGGTGAAGCAACAGAAAAGATTGTAGCCTCTTTACGTCCTGGTGAAGCTCTACTTCTAGAAAATCTACGTTTCTATGCGGAAGAAGAAGGCAAACCTCGTGATATATCAACAAATGCTTCAGAAGAAGAAATAGCGAATGCAAAAAAATCTCTTAAGGAATCACAAAAAGAGTTCACTAAAAAACTAGCTTCTTATGCAGATGTTTATGTGAATGATGCTTTTGGAACAGCACACCGTGCTCACGCTTCAACAGCTCTTATTGCAGATTACTTTGACAGTGATAATAAACTATTCGGTTATCTACTAAATAACGAAATTGTTGCTGTTGAAAAAGTAATGAAAGAAACAGAAAAACCTTTTACTGCAATTATGGGTGGATCAAAGGTGTCAACTAAAATTGAAATCATCAAAAACTTACTTGATAAGGTTGACAATCTAATCCTTGCTGGAGGAATGACATACACTTTCGTGAAAGCTTTCGGTGGTAAAATAGGAAATTCTATAGTAGAAAATGACAAACTAGATCTTGCTAAAGACATCGTTAATCTAGCAAAAGAAAAGGGAGTAAACCTTGTTTTAGCAACCGATACAAAGATTGCTGACAGCTTCAGCAATGATGCTAAAACAGATTTCACACCTGTAAACGAGATTCCCGAAGGTTGGGAGGGACTTGATATTGGTCCTGAATCTGAAAAAACATTTACCGATGTAATCACAAAATCAAAAACCATTCTTTGGAACGGACCAGTAGGTGTGTTTGAGTTTGACAATTTCGACAAAGGTTCTCACGCTGTATCAACAGCAATTGTTGAGGCGACAAAAAATGGTGCTTTTTCTCTTGTAGGGGGAGGTGACTCTGTAGCTTGTGTAAACAAATTCGGTCATGCTAACGATGTCTCTTATGTCTCAACAGGCGGTGGCGCATTACTTGAGATGATAGAAGGGAAAATACTCCCGGGAATTAAAGCAATCAGAGGATATTAATAGTTCAC
>CAZURM010000035.1:0-4309 GCA_964622945.1 uncultured Proteiniphilum sp. | reverse complement strand
CCACATGAGCCTGCTGGAGGCACTATCACGTCCTTACCTGGTTCCCAGTCGGCTGGAAGTGCCACACCAAACTCATCAGCTACCTGAAGTCCTTTCAGTACTCTCACAATCTCATCAAAATTACGACCCAAAGCTGCCGGGTAATATATGATTGTACGGATTATATCATTAGTGTCAATAAAAAACACTGCACGAACCGCTTGAGTTTCACTTTCTCCCGGTTGTAACATACCATACTTGTTAGCAACATCCATTTTGATATCTTCAATCAAAGGAAATGTCACCTCTACATTTTTCATACCATTAAAATCAATATTCAGTATACTGCGTAACCAAGCAATATGACTAAAAAGACCATCTATTGACAAGCCAACTAACTGACAGTTGAGATCATCAAACTCTTTTTGCCTTACAGCAAATGTCATAAATTCTGTAGTACAAACAGGCGTAAAATCAGCAGGATGGCTGAACAATATCTTCCATTTCCCTGCATAGTCTTCGGGAAAATTGATGTTTCCTTGCGTTGTAACTGCCTTAAATGAAGGTGCTTTATCACCAATACGAGGCATGTTTACCTCTTTTCTTTCTTCTTGTTCCATTTTTCAAATTTTTAAAAGGTTAATAATACATTAATTAAATTATCTTTTTTTATTCTATTTTTCACGGTGCCATGGCCAAGCCACTATTCCTCCCTCCAGAACCTTCACATTGGTATATCCGTTTGCCTGTAATATGAGAGCAGCTTCATAGCCTCTCAAAGATATCTTACACCAAGTAATTATCTCTCTGTTTTTGTCGTCAGGCAACTCATTTAATCTGTTGCGTAGCTGTCCTAGCGGAATTAGTCGTTCACCAATACCAAGCCGCGACTCTTCAAATTCTCCCGGATTACGTACATCAAGCAAAAACATGGAACTGTCTTCTTTCAGTTTTTCTTTTAACTCCATAGCTGAAATCCCTTTATAAAATCCCTTTAACTTGTTTTGCATAATATGTGCTGTACCAATACTATGATCTATGGCCAGAGAAAATGGAGGAGCATAAGGCAAGTCAGCATTAACCATATCATCTACGGTAAATTTACCTTTAATGGCCATTGCCCATATAGCAACCTGCTTACTTACATCACCAGGACCAATGACTTGAGCACCCAATATTCTGCCGTTGTTTTTGTCAACCACTAATTTGGTTATTAAAAGATCCCCTTTCATGAAACCTGGCTTATCAAGACTTGCATTAACCACAGTTTCTATATTATCAAAGCCCATCTTCAGAGCATTCTGTTCAGATAATCCCGTAGAGCCTGCCGCATAATCAAACACCTTACAAATACCAGTTTGTATAGTTCCCGGGAAGGAGGCCTTATTTCCAACAATTACATTCTCACCGGCTACTCTACCCTGTAGATTCGCCAGATCTCCGAAAGGAGCATGTATCGACTGATTGGTTATAAGGTTGGGAATCTCTATACAATCGCCAACCGCATAAATATCCGGATCGGAAGTCTGCATAAAGGAATTTACTTTTATGCATCCTCTTTCTCCAATTTCCAGACCCGCTTTTTTTGCCAATTCTGTATTAGGAGTCACACCAATAGCTAGAACTGCCAAGTCACAAGGTATTTCGGTGCCATCCTGTAACTTCACCGCTTTTAGCACTCCCTCTTCTCCTAAAAAGGCAGCTAAGCCATTTTTAAGAATAACATTTACTTTTGATTGAACATAACGTTCCATCAGTCGAGCCATATCCTTATCTAAAAAGGTGAGCAATTGTGGCAATAACTCCACTAGAGTGATATTTATACCGGCCAAGTGCAACGCTTCTACTGTTTCAATTCCAATAAGTCCCCCACCAATGACTACTGCTTTTTTAATTACACCTTCATCTTTAATCTTTCTTAGGTAGTCTGCATCAGATATAGACTGCAGTGTGGTAACCCCTTCCAAATCAATACCCGGTATAGGAGGTTTACGTGCTGTGGCACCTGTAGCAATCACCAATTTGTCATACGCAGCACTATCTGTTTCACCAGTGGCAAGATTTGTATAATTTATTTCTTTTTTCTCTCTGTCAATGTTATTTACTTCTGTCAAAACCTTTGTAGTGATTTTTTTTGCATTCCAGAAAAATTTAGAATCACGCACTACACCCGCAGGAGAACATAGAAGTTGATCACGGTCATCAAAAAAACCTCCTACATAATAGGGATAACCACATGAAGCCATCGACAGGTCTGATGCTTTCTGATAAATAGTAATTTCAGCATTTTCGTCCATACGCCTCGCTCTGGAAGCAGCTTTAGGTCCTGCGGCTGATCCGCCGATCACTATAATTTTTTGTGTATTCATAGAGATTATTTATTTAACGTGAAAATTCTACTTATTAAAAAGTATTCTAATGATGATTGCACTGATGATCGGCGCCATGTGCATGTGATTTGCAACTCTCTCCACCATCTGTCAAGGCACCAGCAAGATACTCATTTACAAGATCATCCACATTCCCATTACAATTACGAACTACCTCAATATTACAAGATGCAAGTTTACTGATTGCACCCTCCCCAATTCCCCCTGCCAACATAATCTTCACATCCATTTGAGAAAGATCATATGCAATATTGGACTTACAACCACAACCCGGCGGAGAAGTAAGTATCTGTTTTTCTATTATTTCGTTCTTCTCAGAAATGGTATAGATGGAGTAAAATGCACAATGCCCAAAATGAGCATCAATCTGATTGTTTTCTTTTGTTGGAACTGCTATTTTCATAACATCACTCTATTATTTATTATATTTTTGACAAAATTCAATGTATCGATAGGGTCATTCATCTTATTGTGTATTATAACTTAAATGTTCGTTTTCTACTACTATAAAAATTCAACCGTATATCCGACATAAAACTGATCCAATTGATTTCCCAAATGTTTCTTTAGTTCCCCAACTACCTGTTCTCCCGTACAGTGACCAGTCATAAAATAGGTTTGAGGATATTCATTTTTAAGTGTCAAGGCGATAGCATCTACTTCTGCATAAGTTTCAAATTTCTGAACAGTATCGCTATCCAGCAGATGAAAGCCTCCAATTACAGTTTTTATATTTTCTCCAGTTTTCATAGAAACTGAATCTAAGATATTCAAGAGTCCCTTATGTGCGCAACCAGTATATACAAACAGTTCATCTTTGCCATAAGTAAAAATGAGTTCATGGTTGAAATCATCTAACACCATCCCATCCCCTGCATCCTTATATAGAGTACTATTTGCATAAGGTTGGGAATATTTATTAGAACAAGTACGGGAAATATTAATCTCAGGGCTAATCATCAATTCAGAATCTACATATATAAACCGATCTTTATATGAGTTGACATCCACATTAATACCAATAGAGTGAAGACCATTTCGTTTAGAAAAAAACTTCTGATCAACTGCATTTTTTGATACGATTACATCTGCTTTTTTATTGATTTCCAGAAACGGAATCAAGCCACCTATATGATCTGCATGTCCATGTGAAATAAAAAGTAAGTCTATCGATTTAATATCCACACCTAGTCTTTCAGCATTCCTAATAAAATTGTCAGATGCACCTACATCAAGCAAACATCTAATTTTTTCTGTCTCCAAGTAGACCGAGAGTCCATGCTCTGATTCTAGAGATTTATCTATTTTTTTATTATCAGAGAGTACTACAATCTTCATTCCTCATCACTATTTATCGGTACCAACTCTTCATTGCCATATGTGTTGCAATCATTACAACGAATATGATTTTCTATCCCTCCGATTAACTTATAGCAACGTCTACAACGAAACCACTCTTTGTCGAACTGTACTTTCCCTCCTTCAATATTTATCATCTTTCCTTCCACCAAAGCCTGCGCAATAGTCTTCCTTGCCTGTTCGTAAATGCGTGTCAGCGTAGGCCTCGATACGTTCATCCGCTCTGCCGCCTGCTCTTGATGCAACCCTTCGTAATCCATTAAACGAATTGCCTCATATTCATCATATAGCAAAGTAACTTCTTTCAGTGTTCTTCGCGGGATTCCAAATGGCTTGAATCCTAACATTATGGGAGGATTAGATATTTTTCTACTATGTTTAGGACGAGACATAATTTACTAAATTCACAGTTAAAGGTATAGATTAAACCTGCTTAAAAATCAAAGTTACAAAAAATAATTATAATCTTATGTTCATTACTTGAAATTTTATATGGTAAGAAATTCTATAATTTATTGAAAAATTAAAAAGATATTCTAACCAAGAAACAGCTCTTTTTTCAACTTTATTATATATTGAAT
>CAZURM010000034.1:0-21323 GCA_964622945.1 uncultured Proteiniphilum sp. | reverse complement strand
GTGCAAAGATATAAAGACTATTTGAATACACAAACAAAATAGAAAGAATTATTTATAGAAAATGAAACTTTGCAACATATAAACTGAATTTCAACCTATTCCAATCATTAGCTCTGTAATGAAACTCATTATGTGAGCGAAAAAGGAATGCAAAGATAATGAAATTTATAAATATACACCAAATATTTTAAGTCTATTTTTTCATTAAATGCTTATGAATAGTTCTATGTAAATAAAACAACACTCCTTTAACATATTAATAAACAACTCATTAATAGTGAAATTAAATATTAATATGCTAAAACATGTGAGCTTATAGTAGTATAAGGTGCAACTGCAAAATTTAATATATCATCCCCTCTTTTAATCTCTATATTAATGGAGACAGGCGTATTCCAATCAACATATTGATTGAAGTTGAACAAATATGAAAAAGCAGCTTTATATCTTTTATTATTTGAAATTGCAGTTGATATTTTATTATAATCAGATATATTCCAAAACATACAATCTTTAAAACCGTTTGAATCAGTGTATCTTGTATTAGAATCCCTAAACTCCATAGTTTCTGATATAAATCGTCGATAGCCTTCAGTAAGTGATTGTGATGAGTTATGATCAAAGTTCTGACCCTGAATATTTAGAACCATATCGCCTGATCTTATTCCTGCTAAAGCAGCAGGCGAACTAAGATCTACAGATACGACTGTTTTTAGATCATTCATGTCAAAATTTATTCCAGTATAATTGTATTTCAAATATTTCACCTGAAAAGTTGCGAACGTTCTATTACCCACATATGGGAACTTCATTAAGATTAGTGGTAAATTCATTTCCAAATAGTCAGTTAAGCTGTAAAAAGATTCCAATCGTTCATTTGTCTCACTATCCCATATTAAGGTCATTTCTCCTGGATTCATAAATCTCCTATCATAAAATCGAAATCCAAACTGTAACTCATATGCAATATCATCTACACGAACTCCTTCTGACGGATTATATAAGGGTAATTTTACGAATCTGTTATTTCTTGTATCATAACGCCACACCGCCTGATAACTTCCATAAGTTGAAGAATTCTCCTTGTATAGAGGGTTACTCTGAAAATTATAGTAAGTCTGGATAATAAAGTCTGGATCATCAGGGCTATATTCCAAGCCTTTATCAGTTAAAGCACGTTTGAAGATTGCATTGATTCGTTCATCAAACTCCTTAGTAGTATCATCAGAAACTGCAAATCCAAACGTTCTATAATTATGAAAAAGTGCATTCTCATTAGTAATAGTTTTTACTGGCATAAGAAAACGTCTATTCTGAACATCTTCAAGGCTATAAAAAGCAAATACTGGTGCAAGTTGTGCTTCAGAAATAGCATTACTACTACGACAATCTTTAGCAAAAGTAACTTCCTTAAAAGAATGTTCAAAATTACGTATTGCAAGAGTAATCTGAGATTCTTGTAAATCAAACCAAGACAAAACTGTCTGATAAGACTTCAGATATGTTCCATTTTGATTAACTGAAAGTATTATATCATTAAGTTTTAAGCCTGCTCTTTCAGCTGGAGATCCAGCAGTAATTTCCACAATAACAGGTTCTTGGTATCCCCAACTTTTATCTTCACTTATTTCAAAAATAAAACCTAAATTACAGGTTATCTCATTATTATATGAATATGATTTGCTGATAAATAGTAATAAAATAATAAATATGGATATATTTAGCTTCATAATACTTTCTTTAAAAAATATGCTTATCTACAAAGATATGAGTTTTTTTTAAATTACCACTTGAAGTATTTTTGGCTTAATAAATTAAATCTTCACAAATTCTTTATCTTTGTAAATAACGATGAAAATAATAATCAACACACTAACGTAACAGAAAAATGTTAGATATCATTAAAAACGATCCTTGGCTAAAGCCATATTCAAAAGCAATAATTGGCCGAAATAACTACTATCTGAAAAGATTATCAGAACTTACGAAAAATAACAGTTTAAAGTTATCGGATTTCGCTACTGGTCATTTCTACTTTGGATTACAAAAAAAATTAGACAAGTGGATTTTTCGTGAATGGGCACCAAATGCTACTGATATTTTTCTTATTGGCACCTTCAATCAATGGCAACACCTAGAATCTTTTCGATTACAACCTATAGAAAATGGTGTCTGGGAAATAAAACTCCCACTTAACAGCATACGTCATGGGGATTTGTATAAACTTTATGTAAAATGGCAAGGAGGTTCAGGTGAACGAATACCAGCATGGAGCAAACGAGTAGTCCAAGATCCTGAGACCTTCATATTCAGCTCACAAGTATGGGAACCCGAGTATAGATATGAATTTAAGCATTTAGATTTCAAACCTGATACCTCTCCACTTCTTATATATGAAGTACACATAGGAATGTCCTCTGAAGAGGAAAAGGTTTCCACATATAATGAATTTCGTAAAAACATTCTTCCACGCATAAAAGAATCAGGATATAATGCCATTCAAATCATGGCAGTTCAAGAACACCCTTATTACGGATCATTCGGATATCATGTCTCCAGCTTTTTTGCACCATCATCAAGAAATGGAACTCCTGAAGAGTTACGTAAACTGATTGATACAGCACATGGTATGGGAATCTCGGTTATAATGGATATCGTCCATTCCCATTCAGTTAAAAACGAAACTGAAGGAATTGCGAGAATTGATGGATCTTCTGATTTGTATTTTCACAGCAACCCTACTCGACGATATCACAAAGCATGGGATTCACTCTGTTTTGATTATGGAAAAGATGAAGTTCTACACTTTCTACTCTCTAACTGCAAATACTGGCTCGAAGAGTTTAAATTCGACGGCTTTAGATTTGATGGTGTTACTTCAATGATATATCTTAATCATGGCTTGGAAGAGTCTTTTTCCGACTATAGTGATTATTATAATACGGGTCAGGATGGCGATGCAATATGTTACTTAACACTTGCTAATCAGCTAATTCATGAGATTAACCCATATGCAGTGACTATTGCTGAAGAAGTAAGCGGAATGCCTGGATTAGCTATGAAAATTTCAGAAGGTGGTTATGGGTTTGATTATCGAATGGCAATGAATATACCAGATTTCTGGATAAAAACTATAAAAGAGAAGAAAGATGAAGATTGGGACCCATCTACTATTTGGTGGGAAATTACTAATCGACGTGATGATGAGAAGACAATTTCCTATTGTGAAAGCCATGATCAAGCTTTAGTGGGTGACAAAACAATAATTTTCAGACTTATTGACTCCGACATGTATTGGTATATGTCAAAATTGACTAATAGCTCTTTAAAAATAGATCGTGGAATAGCTCTTCATAAAATGATACGACTAGTTACATCTACAACAATAAATGGAGGTTATCTCAATTTTGTAGGAAATGAATTTGGACATCCCGAATGGATCGATTTCCCTCGTGAAGGTAACAATTGGTCATATAAATATGCACGCCGACAATGGAATCTGGCGGATGACAAAAATTTAAAATACCATTATCTAGGAGATTTTGATAAATCAATGATTAAACTTATTAAATCTGTTCCTGAATTTCAAAATACTCCTCTTGTCAAAATATGGGACAAAAACGATGATAATGTTCTAGCATATATGAGGAGTGATTTACTGTTTGTATATAATTTCAATCCCAAAAATTCATATTGTAATTATGGTATATTAGCTCCACAAGGTGAGTATACCATAGTTCTCAATACTGATAATAAAGAATTTGGAGGTTTTGGATTAAATGATAATACAGTCCATCATTTTACACAATATGACCCTCTTTATGAAAAATATGATAAAGGATGGTTGAAATTATATCTACCTGTAAGAACTGCTCTTGTTTTAAAATTAAACAAGTAAAACAACTCACATTATTAGTGTTTTTAAATAACTTATAATATGATAAACAACAACAAAAATAATACAATTAAACACATTGAATCATTATATCCACTTAAATTTAAACCAATTTTAAAATCGAATATTTGGGGAGGTTCAGCAATTACTAATTTCAAAAACATTAAACTATCGTGTGATAATATAGGTGAAAGCTGGGAAATCTCAGGTATAGAAAACAATATATCAGTTGTAGCAAATGGTGAGCTCACAGGAGTTTCACTCGATAAAATTATTTCTTCAAAAAAAGAGTTATTAGTAGGTAAGAAAAATTATCAAATGTTTGGAAACACTTTTCCACTTCTAACAAAATTTATTGATGCAAAAAGAGATCTCTCAATACAGGTTCACCCAAACGATAAAATGGCTGAAAAACATCATAATTCTTTTGGTAAAACCGAAATGTGGTATGTTGTGAAGGCTATTCCAGGAGCATTTATATATTATGGATTTAAAGAAAATATTTCACCAAATGAATTTATAGATAGTGTAAATAACAAAACTTTCATTGATAAACTTAAAAAATATACTGTAAAAAAGGGAGACGTTTTCTTTCTTCCAGCTGGGCGTGTTCATGCAATAGGTGCAGGATGCTTTATTGCAGAGATTCAACAAACATCTAATATCACCTATCGAATTTACGACTACGAGCGTAAAGATGCCGATGGTAATTTTAGAGAACTACACACCGATTTAGCAAAAGAGGCAATAGATTATAAAGATTATGATTCACACAAAACAAATTATGATATAAAAATTAACCAGCCAGTAAAGTTAGTTTCATGTTCATACTTTACCACAAATCTCCTTGATATAGATATACATTTAATTCGTGATTTTGAAAAACTCGATTCTTTTATAATATATATGTGTTTAAAGGGACACTGTACACTTAAAGATGATAAAGACAATACCGTTTTTATTGAGCGTGGAGAATCTGTTCTCATATCAGCTGATACACAAAAGATACATATTATACCAAATCAATCTTCCAAACTACTGGAGATATATATTGACTAATAATTAAATAATGAACCATTAGTTTTCACTAAAAAACATTAAAAAAAATATGAAAAATATCAAAACTTTATTATTCGCGCTAACCATCTCACTGTCATCATTAGGTCAAACTCCTCAAAACTTTGAAAGTGAGCTGGTTTTACTTAACGTAAATACTGGAAAAGAAAAAGTCATCCTACGTGAAAAGCGTCATTTTGAAGCTCCAAACTGGTCAAGAGATGGTAAATTTCTAATTATAAACTCTAATGGGTTATTAGAAAAAGTGTCCTTGAAAGGGAAAAAACTTGGAATAATAAATACAGAATTTGCAAATAGATGCAATAATGATCATGGATTAACATTTGATGGTAAATGGTTAATTATTAGTCACAACGACCCAACTGTTACAACTCAGGGTGGCAGTTCAAGAATTTTTATACTACCTACTTCAGGAGGTATGCCTAGGCTAATTACTGGAAATGCTCCAAGCTATTGGCACGGAGTAAGTCCGGATAATCAATGGGTTGTATATTGTGCCATGAGAAATGGAGAATGGGATATTTATAAATCTCACGTTATTCTCGATGAGGAAATTCGTCTAACTGATGCTAATGGATTAGATGACGGTCCAGAATATAGCTATGACGGTCAGTGGATATATTTCAACAGTCACAGAACAAATCGAATGCACATTTACAGAATGCGACCTGATGGGAGTCAACAAACTCAACTCACTAATGATGAATATGACAACTGGTTTCCTCATCCTGGACCAGATAATAGAAGTATTGCATATATAGCTTATATGGAAGATCAAAACGGAGGGCATCCATTTGGGAAAGACGTAAAATTAAGACTGTTAGATGTAGAAACATTAGAAATACGCGATCTTACACCTGTTTTTTATGGTGGTCAGGGCTCATTTAACGTACACAGTTGGTCACCTGACGGAAAAAATATTGCTTTTGTTAGATATATTAATAACGACTAATTTTATATATAGTATTCAATTAGATCAATCAATCCCGCCTGTAAAGCATATCTAGTTACTTCATTAACACTGTTGACTCCTAGTTTTCGATAAATATTCCTTCTATGGGCATTTATAGTGTGAAAACTAAGATTTTTCACTACAGCTATCTCTTTTGTAGTTTTACCCAAAGCTATTTCTCTAAGTATACTTTTTTCAGAAACTGTAAGTGTGTCGGGATTTTTCAACAATGGTACATCAATTTTCATTATAGACTCAGCATAATCACACCAAAACACCTCGCCTTTAGTTACACATATAAACGCATCCATTATTACGGATTTAGAACTGTGTTTTAATACAATGCTTATCGTTGAGTCCAAATGTAAAAGTTGTCTAATAAAATTAACCTCTACTTCATCAAAAAAAAGTAGCCACGCTGATTTTTTAGCACCACTTTTGATATTTAATAAGTGATCTAGCGAAAAAAAATCAAATAAAGTGTAATCAACTACTACAACAGAATCTGTATATTGACGCAACATAAATAATAGTTTATTATAGTTTTCTATTTCAATTATTTTTGCCTTGCTGTCAAATTCTTTTATAATTGAAATCAATCCAATACGTGTTACATCCTGATTGTCTGCAATTAGATACACTCTATTCATAATTTTAATTGTATTTATAAGCACAAAATTAATAAATTATATCTCTGTAGTAGAAAAAATACCACGAATGTGCTATTTCAAAGCTTTGATATGGCATCTATCTTTGTGCTAATAAAATATAAACATCAAAATATTTAATAATATGACAAAAATTGCAGCAAATCTCACAAAATTAATCGGTAATACACCATTATTACAATTAGAACAATACTCAAAGTACGAAGGAGCAAAAGCAAATATTATCGCTAAACTTGAAAGTTTCAATCCACTAGGTAGTGTAAAAGATCGTATTGCATTATCTATGGTAGAAGCTGCCGAAAAAAGTGGTGAGCTAAATCCAGGATCAGTTATAATAGAACCCACCAGTGGAAACACAGGTATTGGGCTTGCATTTGTGGCATCAATTAAAAAGTATAGGCTCATATTAACTATGCCTGAAACTATGAGTATTGAAAGAAGGAACTTACTAAAAGCATTAGGAGCAGAACTTGTACTTACACCAGGTGTTGATGGTATGAAAGGTGCTATCGCCAAATCAAATGAATTGAAGTCGAAGACACCTAATGCAGTTATACTTCAACAGTTCGAAAATCAAGCAAATCCTCAGATCCATTATCTAACTACAGGTGAAGAAATATGGCGAGATACAGATGGTAAAATAGATATATTTGTTAGTGGTGTAGGAACTGGTGGAACTGTAAGTGGTGCAGGTAAACGTTTGAAAGAATACAATCCAAATATACAAATCGTAGCAGTCGAACCAATCGACTCAGCTGTTTTATCAGGTGGTAAACCAGGACCTCACAAGATTCAAGGTATTGGAGCAGGATTTACACCAGATACTTACGACGCTTCAGTTGTTGATTATGTGTACAAAGTTAGCAATGACGATGCAATTCTTACTAGTCGTAAGTTGGCCTCTTCGGAAGGTCTGCTGGTTGGAATTTCTTCTGGAGCAGCAGTATATGCAGCATTACAACTTTCCTTGAAATCGGAAAACGAAAACAAAAATATTGTTGTAATACTCCCAGACACAGGAGAACGATATCTTTCCACAGTTCTTTACGCATTCGAGGAGTATCCTTTACAATTAACAAAAATTGAAGATTGATTAGTATAAAAATATCATCTCAAATAGTAAAGTATCAGCCTATTTTTCCAAAGCCTGTTTTATATCATAAAATATTGAATCTACACTTTCAAGTCCAACAGACAGACGAAGTGTAGATTCTTTTATACCCATTATAGCTCGTTGTTCCAAAGAAAGTGCTCCATAAATAGTACTCGCAGGATGAATAATTAAAGTTTTATTTTCGAATAAATTTGTAGCGCGGCGAATAGTTTTTAGTCTGTTCAAAAATCTAAAACAATGTTCTTTTGATTGTAAATCAAAAGTAAGCATAGCACCTGGATATTCACCAAACTGTTTTTTACTCACTTCATACCAAATATTATCTTGTAATCCTGTATAACTAATAGTCTTGATATCAGGTATTGTTTTAAGTCTTTTCGCTAGGTTAAAACAGTTTGATGATTGTTTTTTATATCTTAGATTAAGCGTTTCAAGACCAAGAGACTGAATAAATGCCACTTCAGGAGTCATATATGCTCCTATATTTCTATGAATTTCTTTGCGTAATTTATAATGAAATGCCAGCTTAGTATCTTCTAAAAATGAATTTAGTCTAGGTGAAAATTTCCAATCGAACATACCATAATCTATAATTAAACCACCTAAACTGGTTCCACCACCTGAAATGTATTTTGTACTTGATATTACATCAATATCAACGCCTAGTTTTTTTGCTTTAAACGAAGTAAATGGAACTATTGTTGTGTCGGCCACCAAAGGAATATTATTTTCATGCGCCACTCTACTCAGAACTTTCAAATCAGCAACTTCCATCTGAGGATTAGAGATGATTTCAACAAAAACAGCACAACTATTTTCATCTATATTAGAAGCTACTTCTATTGGATTTGTCAGATCACAAAAGCGTGTTTCAACACCAAAGGCTTTTAATGTATTAACAAAAAAAGAGTAAGTATTGCCAAATAGATATCTAGATGTAACGATATTACTGCCACTCCACGACAATGTTAAAAACGTATTACTAATTGCCGCCATACCCGAATTGAGAGCTGTAACACCTAAAGCGTTTGTAATAACTTTCACTCGCTCTTCATAATACTGCACGGTAGGATTTGTTACCCTAGAATAGGTGTGTTCCTCAGTTAGTCCACAAAAAGCATCTGCCATATCTTCTGCTGTTGAAAACTCATAGGCAAGAGTATGATAAACTGGCATTGACAAAGAACCATAAGGATCTGGTTTGGGATAATTTAGATTCAATAATTTGTCTTCTTGGTCTATTTTATTCATCATAATATAATTATTATTAAAACAAATTCCACTAAAACATAATAGAAATAAAATCTAATATTAAGACTCTCATTTTAATATAAAATATCATGAAAAACAAAAGCTTAATTATAAATACAGCAAGAAGTGAAAAAGAGGTGGGAAATATCACCGTAGGTTTAGAGATAAAATATTATTGTATTTTAAAATCTGAAAAAACAGATCTGTAAGTATACGGAATCATTCTCTTTCTTTGTTTGTACATCTCATATACCCAATAGAGTATAAAACCTAATATAATATTTTTTTTCAAAGACATAATTAATAAGTTATTACCATTTTAAAATCCATGCATCTGAATGATTGGGGAACTGTTTATGTACTTTTCTTAAATAATCTTCAGCTTGAATTATATTATTAAAAGATGCCGCATATACATCTATGCGATCAGGTCTTTCCAACCAATTTGTACCAGTAAAGCCTTCAGCTTTAAGTGACTCAGAGAGACGAGTAGCAGATATTTCTCCTCTAAAAACTCCCATTATTATATAATATGCTGGATCATCTTCAATATTATCTAATATTTCAGAAGCTGGAAAAACAATATCTTCTTTTATGTTTTTTTCTACATAATTATCACTGGAAAAGCTAGTTCGAGGTCGTAGCCATTCTGCCTCATATATCATTTTTGCAGACTGGCGATCAGATACAATGTCTCTAACTGGTAAAAAAAACATAACAAACAACACAGCTATCATAGCTACTGCAGCAACAGTTACAGATCGCGAACTACGTTTTATGTTAATATGTTTATCCGATCTAAAATCAGTGGTTGCCTCAACAATGCTTGCAGGTTTCTGCAATTGAATCAAAGGCTTTAATCGAGCTTTTGTAAGTCCAAAAAAAGTAGGTCTAATAAAATCCCCTGTCTTATAAATGAATCTATTATCTTCAAACAGAATAAATGAGCCCAATTTGTTTAAATCTACAGATTGTTTTTCCCTCAACTGTTGTTTGACATCTGATACAGCTTCTTCAATCTTAAGCATAGCAGATTCAAATGTAATGTTATAAGTCTTCATGAAAGATTCTGCCAAGAGACCGTCATTATATGTTAACTCTCTATTGAAAACCAAGTCACAGACAGGAGGATAATACAATGCAATTTCATCTCTGTAAGAATAAGTTATGTTTACAACAAATCCTCCCAGACCTGGAATAATCACACAATTGTGCTCGTGCAGTAAAAATTCTATATGAGTCACAAGTCGATCCATAAGACAAAGATAAAAAATTACAGATTAATTAGGTCAAAAAAAATAAAAATCACTACTTTTAATTAACGAATCACTTTATCAGGATGTTTATTAGCAAAATCTTTCCAGTTTTTATATTTTTTCTCATCAATAGAAACTCCTGACTGATAAAAATGGCATAAGGCTGCTGCAAGTCCGTCAGTTGCATCAAGTTGTAGATGCATTTTATCATCTGGTATTTGCAATATCTTTTGTAACATATAAGCTACTTGTTCTTTTGCTGCTCTACCATTACCAGTAATCGACATTTTAATTTTTAACGGTGCATACTCAGAAATTGGTATATCACGCGAAATAGCAGCAGCCATAGCAACTCCTTGTGCTCTACCTAACTTAAGCATACTTTGCACATTTTTCCCATAAAAAGGAGCCTCAATAGCTAATTCATCAGGCAGGTATTGGTCAATAAGTGCAATTACATGAGAATATATTTTAGCTAATTTTAGATAATGATCATCAGATCTTTTGAGTTGCACAACCCCCATAGCTTCCATATATGGCTTGTTATCGAGTACACGGAGAATTCCATAACCCATTACTTGGGTACCGGGATCTATTCCCATAATTATACGTTCTTTCTGGATATTATTTTCTTGCATATTGTTCAATGGTCAATGGTCTGCATCACAGTAGAAAAGCCTATAAGTTTATCTTTAAACTTTTTTATAAGTGGATCATATACCTCTTTACTCTCTTCTCGCCTCCATCTTTCAAGTCGCTCAATATCAGAGACTTTAAATTCCATTGCATATGAAAGATCTTCATCCTCATTACTCCCAAAAACACGAGCAAGTCTTGCTGAAGTCAGAATACCACTTTTAGTAGACATAGGAATAAACTTTTGTAGCATGTATTCAACAAACTCTTTTTGAAGTGTCTTATCGATATGAAAGGTAGTATTAAAAACAATCACTAGAAAGATAATTTACGTGATTTCAATCACATTTGAATTGCAAATATACATAAATTCTATATCTTTGTATCGCTTTATATCTATGATAGAGGCTAAAAATTTAATCCAAATTTAAAATTAGGGGGATTAGCTCAGCTGGCTAGAGCGTTTGACTGGCAGTCAAAAGGTCATCGGTTCGACTCCGATATTCTCCACTATAAACCCTTATAATCAGGGTTTTATTATTTAACAGGGTTTCAGTCAAAACACATTATTTATAGTTAATTATCCATATAACTTTTCTTTATTTTTCTTAATCTTAAAACGATAGTAAAAGAAAATATAGCTTCCTACAAACAACGTTAATGTTTCTACAATTGGCATGGTTAACCATACACCGGTAATACCCAAAACACTTCTCATAATGTAAAGAATTGGTATAATTAGAATAAGTCCTCTAAGAATTGAAATAAACATTGATATGCGCGATTTACCTATTGCTGCAGAAAAGAATATAACAACAAAATTAATTCCGACAAACAGAAAAGAACTGAAGTAGATACGCAATCCAGGTTCAGCTATCTTTGCCAATATTGTATTATTCTCACCATTAAATACTGACACGATTTCAGATGAAAATAGCATCCCAAATAAAAAGAAAACAATACCTATTAATAATGAAGTAATTAATCCATACTTCAATATCTTTTTTACGATATCATAGTTACGTGCTCCAAAATTAATACTCACCAATGGTTGAATTCCCTGTCCAATACCAGTAAAAATAGCAATTGCAATAATGTTCATATTAGCAATTATAGCATATGCTGATACAGCAACATTACCTACTAAATTTAATAGCACAATGTTATAAAGGAACATAATCAATGCAGATGAAAACTCATTAATAAACGACGAAAAACCAAGGGACAAAATCTTTCCTGCGGTTTTTAAGCTTCTAGTATATTTTATAAACTGTAGCTGCCTTTTGGGATTTTTTCTATGCAAGGACAGAATACTCAAACTTGTCAGAGGAGATATAATAGTGGCCCAGGCAGCACCATTCATTCCCATATCTAATGGAAAAATAAAGATATAGTCAAGTATGATATTCAATAATCCTCCAGATGAAAATGCAATCATGGCTAATTGAGGATTATTGTCGTTTCTAAGAAAAGTAATTAACACATTATTCAGTATAAAGAATATAGAAAAGGTTGTGATAATATCATAATATTCTTTAGCAAGGTGATATATTTCTCCTGAAGCTCCAAGAAAACTCAATATTTGATAAGAGTAAAGCTTTGAAAAAACGACAAATAAAAAACCAATTAAAGATGCATAAACCGTAGTAAAAGAGAATTTATTGTTTGCTTCAATTAAATCACCTTTTCCTAATGAAGTAGCAAATAAAGTACCACCTCCCACGCCTAACATCCAGCCAATGCCATTAAATATATTTACAACAGGCAATACAATATTTAGCGCTGCAATACCATCTGCTCCTATACCATTAGCAATAAAAAATGTATCAGCAAGAACAAAAAGTGATTGTCCAATCATACTCAGTATCCCTAGTGATACATTCCTTACAAAATCCTTTGTAAAACTGTTATGTCCCATCAACAATAATATAAAAAAACACATTATTCCTTCGCACTAGGCCTAAGCGAAGAAATAATATGTTCTACTATATCAATTATATTTATCCGGCGACAAGTATAATTGTATTTTTAATCTTAAGATGCAAAGATAAAAGTTTTTAAAAAACTAAGCAAGCTCATTTTTAAATAAATACTAAATCTATTAATAAGTATGATTAACTACTTTTTTAAAAATTCTGTCTTTAAGAAAATAGTCTGCCCATCTACCCTAGCCTGAACATGTGTAGGGTCATCTGCAGTAAGTCTGATTCCACGAGCACGAGTTCCTCTTTTAACAACCATAGAAGAACCTTTAACTTTCAAGTCCTTTATTACACTTACATCATCTCCATCAAACAGTTCATTTCCATTACTATCTACCACTTTATCCAGCTCTTTAGCTGAATCCATATCATCTTGAGTCCACTCATGAAAACATTCGGTACAGTGAAATAGTGAACCATCAAAATATGTCACATTACTTTGACATTTAGTACATTTTGGGCTTTGTGTCATTTTTATTTTTATTTTAATTACACAAAGATACTGCTCAAATCCATGGATTCAAAATTACGTAGGTTTATCGAATTTCAATCCCTTCATTTTCACAAATTTCTAACGCCATTTCACGTAATCGGTACTTCTGAATTTTTCCACTACCTGTCATTGGAAAATCCTCAACTATAAATACATAACGAGGAATTTTATATTTTGCAATATGCCCTTTACAGAATTCACGAACATCCTGAGTATTTAAGTCGTAACCTTCTCTTTGGATAATAAAAGCACCAACATCTTCCCCGTAACGTTCAGATGCTACAGCCACAACCTGAACATCTTTTACCCCTGGCATTTTGTAAAGAAAATCTTCTACTTCTTTAGGTGAAATATTTTCCCCACCACGAATAATTATATCCTTAATACGTCCTGTTATCTTAAAATTACCATTTTCATCTTTTACACCCAAATCACCCGAATGCATAAAACCATTATGATCAATAACTTCCTCTGTGGCAACAGGATTTTTGTAATAACCTTTCATAACGTTATAACCACGACAACACATTTCACCCACTACACCTACTGGACATTCTTCTCCAGTCTCAGGATCAAGCACTTTAACATCAGTAAATTCATATTCTCTGCCTACAGTTGAGAAACGCACTTCAACAGGATCATCTACCCTGCTCTGCGTCATACCTGGAGACGTCTCTGTCATACCATAAACGCTAGTCAAATCCATATACATTTTTTCATTCACCTCTTTCATCAGCTCCTCAGGACACAATGCTCCAGCCATAATACCAGTTCTTAGAGATGTCATATCAAATAAAGAAAACATCGAATGGTTCAGCATAGCAATAAACATTGTAGGCACTCCATGTAATACAGTGCACCGTTCTTTATGAATTGAGACTAACGTTATCAATGGATCAAATCTCTCAACCATAACCTGTGTACTTCCATGTGTCAGACAACACATTGTTGCCAAAACAACTCCAAAACAATGAAACAATGGCACACATACACAACACTTGTCATCTGATGAAAAATTCATATGTATCCCCGTCAGATAACCATTATTGATAATGTTATGATGAGTTAGCATAACTCCTTTAGGAAATCCAGTAGTTCCCGATGTATATTGCATATTAACAACATCTTGAGAAGTTGTAAGTGAACGTAGCCTGCTAAACTCATTATCAAGCACATTCTTACCTAATAACAAAATCTCAGCAGTATTAAACATACCTCTATATTTTTCCTGACCAATATATATCACATTTTTAAGTTCAGGATAACGTTTTGATCTTAGCTTGCCTCTCTGTGTAGTTTTCAATTCTGGTATTAACTCATAAATAATGTCAGTATAATAACTACCCGGAACACCATCAGTCATACACAAGGTATGCATATCAGAATTCTTCATAAGGTAATCCAACTCTTCAAGTCGATAACTCGTGTTCACAGTTACAGCCACCGCACCTATTTTTGCAGTCGCATATAAAAATGTCAACCAATCAGGCACATTTTGAGCCCAAATACCAACATTGCTACCACGAGTTACTCCAATAGATATTAGCCCTTTAGCCATATCATCGACCCTCTCATTAAACTTCTCCCACGTAAAACGCAGATTACGGTCCGAATATATAATATACTCCCTGTTGGGCGTCTCTTTAGCCCAATATTCCAACCAGTCTCCCATAGTCCTATCAGACAGTTGGATATCAGATTTACTTGTCATATGTTTTACTGTTTTAAGCTGGAGAATACACCACTGCTAAAATCTTTGCTCCATCTGGTTCACATGAGGTTACCAAATGATCTACAATAGAATCATAATAAATACTATCACCCTGTTTCAGGATATATAATTCACTACCATAACGTACTTGAATAGAGCCTTCCAGCACATAAAGAAATTCCTCACCTTCATGAGTAGAACCTGTTTCTTTACCATTTCCCGATTGAATATTAATCAAGAAAGGTTCCATATTTCTACCCGCTTTGCTAGCAGCGAGCGAAATAAAATCCATATGTGAATTACTACTTGTTTGATGACTTGTAAAGGTTACCGACTGATGTTTATCATCACCACGATTCACCACAGGCCCCATTTGTTCACTATCGTCAAGGAAAGTTCCCAGTCTTACCCCCAAAGCTCGTGAAATTTTTATTAATGTTGATAGTGATGGAATTTTTTCACTATCACAAATTCTATTAACCTGCTCAACTGTAAGACCTGAACCTTCAGCAAGCTCTTCGACCGACATATTTTTATCGGTACATAAAATTTTGATTTTGTCTGTTACTGTTGACATTAATTTAAAAGTGTATTTATTTCATAAAATATATTGTAATCGCAAATGTAAAAGATTATAATTAAAACGGCAAATTTTATTGTAATTTGTTACAATAAGCGTTGCATTTATTATAAATACGTAATATTAGCCACGAAGGAAGACAAAAACTTATATTAGTTGAACTACATAAGATGTGTACTGATTATCATGACAGTACAAAACATAAACTTGTGATTATGTTAAAAACATATGATGATAGCCCTAAATACTATATGGTTTTAATAACTTTTGCTGGAATACCTCCGACTATTGTATTATCCGGTACGTTTTGAGAAACTACCGCTCCTGCTGCAACTATTGCATTCTCACCTACTGTTACACCAGGCAAAATAGTCGCACTAGCACCAATCCATGCACCCTTTTTAATATGAATATGACTAGGCACAAGTGATTGCCTATCTTTTGATGATAACGGATGTCCTTCCGACAAGATACTCACCTTAGGTGCAATTAATACATTATCCTCTATTGTTATGCCACCAAGATCCAAAAAAACACAATCAAAATTGATAAACACATTTTTGCCTATTCTAGTATGTTTTCCATAGTTAATGTACAATGGCGTAAAAACAGCTACACTCTCATCTATCTCACTATTAGTTATTTGACTTAATAAACTTCTCACTTCTTCGGGATCAGCAGTATTATTCATTTTGATAAGAAGTTCTTTCGTTGCATAAGACTCTTCGCGCATCTTATAGCTATGTGGATCATCAGGTGTTATTGTTTCACCACTCCTCAATCTCTGAAAAATATCTTTAGTCTTCTCCATAATTCTTTATAACTATAGTTTATTAAAAATACTTGTTGCAGCCTCTAGATCCATTGCATTCATATCAATTAGCTCCAGTAACTTAATCATATGTAAGGTTGTAGATTTATATTTAAGAAAATGCTCTGTTTGGAGATGAAACTGATAAGCCTCCTCATTTTTATACATTTCCAATATACAGACACTAGTTGGATTGCTCTTGCGAAACATCGGGAAAATAGCAACAACCCCCTCTTCCAGCCTAACAGAGGCTTCTGCCTCATACTTCAATATCTCTTTATATTCCTCCAAGAATTCAGGATATACCTCAATTTCGGCTATACGTATTATCATATCATTTGATTCTGCGTGCCCTTTATTTATTCCAATAAACAACACTATAAAAAATAACAAAAACTGCTTTAAAGAATATTTAGTCATTACTATTTCACCAATTATCAGGCATTTAAAAAAATATAGACAAATAAAATATTTACAAAGTTAACAATTTTATCTGTCTATCTATTTACATTAGTTCAAATTCACTTTATAATATTTGTTTCCTAAAAAGGAAAAGAAAATCCGTTATCTTAGCGTTTCTTAAGTAAAAACCAAGTATTATTTAATGGAAATACGTATTAGGAAAAATATCAAATAATGCGAGAACAAAACTAAAAAAAATTATGAGTATAATAAAAACATTTGAGTTTAAGGATTTACCGATAAAGGTTGAGATTAAAAACTTAAGGTTTGTAAAAGAGTTTCCAAAACTACTAGGTCAAGCTCATAAAGCAAGCTTTTATCAAATTATTTGGCTCACCAATGGACAAGCTATTTTTCATATAGATTTTAGAGACATAACTATTATAGCAAATCAAGTACTGATTATCTCACCGGGACAGGTTTGTCAATTCGATACAACTTCCAACTATTCAGGTAAAATGATTTTATTCACTGGCTCATTCTTTAATGTAACAGAATTAGATTCTAACTTCTTACATACTTCTGAAATTTTCAATCCTGTAAGTCTAAATAATATCGTTCCAGTTTGTCCTCAGCTTATGAAAAATATCACTTCATTACTAGAAGAAGAGTTGAAAAATACGAATGATTGCTTTCAAAAAGGAATTGCACAGAGCTATTTACGTATTATTTTGCTGGAAACTGAAAGACAACTAAAAACCACCCACCTACCCTCATACAACAATAATGACATTGCAAGAAGATTCTATAACGCAGTAGAAAAACATTATAAAAAAAATAGAGATAGTAAGTTTTATATACAATTATTGAATATAAATGAGAAAAAGCTGTCTAAAGAAGTCAAAGCACTTACCAATAAAACACCAAAGGTTTATATAGATTCTCGCATAATACTAGAGGCGCAAAGAATGCTATCATATAGTAATTTATCTGTAAAAGAGATTGGCTTTCAACTTGGTTTTGACGAACCAACTAATTTTACTAAATATTTCAAAAGACACACAAATATAACACCTACTCAATTTCGTATTTTAGCAAAAAAACAACTATGACCAGAGATTTACCATTAAAATGCGCTAATTGATAATTCTACAACTGTATAACCATCGTATGTTTGCATTATAAAAATGGTATCATCCATTTAATAACAAAATTTAAAAGTAAAATAATGAAAAAAATCGTATTAATTGGAGCAAGTGGATTTGTGGGATCAGCAATCCTTAATGAAGCATTGAGTAGAGACATAAGTGTAATAGCAGTAGTTCGTAATCCCGAAGGTATTAAAGTTTCAAATCCAAATATTTCAATCGTTAAAGCAGACGTATCAAATGCTAATAAAGTATCAGAAATATGTAAAGGTGCAGATGCTGTCATTAGTGCATACAACCCTGGGTGGACTAATCCTGACATTTACGATCTAACATTGGAAGTATATCCTCAAATTCTTGCAGGAGTAAAGAAATCTGGAGTTAAACGTCTTCTTATTGTTGGTGGAGCAGGCACATTATTCGTTGCTCCCAACTTGCGTGTAGTAGATTCAGGTACTATTCCCACCGAAATTATGGGTGGAGTGAAATCTCTCGGCGAATTCTATCTTAATACCTTAATATATGAAAAAGATATTGATTGGGTGTTTTTCTCTCCGGCAGGTATGCTCGAGCCAGGTAAACGCACAGGCAGCTATCGTCTTGGTAAAGATAATCTGATTGTAAATGACAAAGGTGAAAGTAAAATTTCCGTTGAAGACTATGCTAAAGCAATGTTGGATGAGTTTGAAAAACCACAACATCATCAAGAACGATTCACAATCGGTTATTAATTCCATAAATATAAGATAATGAAATATATAAATACACTATATCTCTTATTTGCATTTTTTTTAGTAGGAGCACAAACAATGCAACATGATTTTAAAGAAACAATGACAAATATTAATGTTTCCAAATCTACCATTAATGAGGCTAAACATGCAATGTCTGCCGAAATTGACATTTTCTTTAATTCTAACAATACATCAGGCAAGATGGATTCTATTTTTTTTCAGAGTGAATATCTTGAAATAGTAGAAGAGCTACTTAATAAATGCAACGATTCAGATAACTTCGGACAACAATTAATAGCTCTTTATCCTGCATTAGTTGGTACTGTAGATATAAGATCATTATCTAAATCTCTATATCCTTATGAGCCCTTTAATAGTGATAAAGGAGATATCAGAATATTGTTAAACAATTATACTAAATCTATTTCAAATCTTGATTACTCATTGGCGAAAACAATATGGGCAGACTCTGACGAAGTATCTATAATTAATGGGTCTGGACAATATTTTGGATTTAAAAGTATATTTAATGATTTTATGGTAAAATCTTTTAGCGAATTATCCGATAGACAGCTCTCAAGCGTCAGTGAAATTATCAATATTTATGGAGATATGGCATATATTCAATTTTATTGGATTTTCGAAAGAAAAAATAAAGAAGGTAACATATTGCAAAGTAGTGGTAGAGAAACAATGATTTGTCGGAAAATCAATAATGAATGGAAAATTAATCATATTCATTATTCTGGTATGCCAAAAGGTCTAATTTAAATAATCTTTTATATTTATACTAATAATTAGATGAAATTCATTTAAAAAAACATGAATTATAAAAATACCAAAGCAAAATTGTTATTCTTAGTATTACATATCAAGTAGAGTTAATATTTTCACTATACAATAATAATTCTGTCCCTTGATTATCTTTGATTGAAATTAATGTTATTTTTGAAGATATTTTCTTATAACTTTAAAAAATCACAGCAATGAAAATCAACTTATTTATAATATTGGCACTGATTGTGATGTTTAGTTGCAATCAGGCAAAACCTTCTTTTGAAACAACAGATTCCGCTAATAGATCAGACAAACTAATAGCGGAGTCTACAATGTCAATAAAAGATGACGATAGGATGGAAATAAAATCTGAAAAAGGAATAATAGATGAGATAAAATTTCCAATAGCCTATATCTGGGAATATAAATGGGAATACAATGAGGAGTACTCTGATTATGATGATAATGAAGGTCAAATGTGGGCATACTACGAACCAGAACTCAAATACTGGCTTTTTACAAGGGAGCAGAGTTATGGTATACTAGGAGATTTGTACGACTGGGTACTTATCAAACCTGACGGAACCTGCCTTTTCCAAACACAGGATGAATTTGAGGATAAAAAAGTTTTTTTTGAATTAAAGATAGATTTATATAAAACAGATATACTAGACGACACATATACTCCCACAGGTAAAAATGAAAAGTTTGTATATGAGCTGTACAACAACCTTACTTTTGAAGGCAAAGAATATCAAAAAAGTTATCTGAAAACATCAGAAGAATGTTATGTCTATTTAGCAGATACCGATATCGACCTATCACCGATTTATAGTTTTAATGCATTACAAAATCAGACAGAAATAAGATTACCAATTTATTTTCAAACAGATCTCCCACCTAATAAGATTTTATTGAGAGAAACCACTGATGCATATTATGGGCAAGGAGTAACTGAACTTAAATGGATTACACTCACAGAGTATTATATTTATATAACCGACGAACCTATGGAAATATTTGAATGATTTCAAAAAGAATTATTTTTGCTTTAAGACAAAGATGGAGAATAATCTTCCCGTGAGATAATGATTAACTCTCCATCTATTTAACAATTAAGAAATAATTTCGTAGGCCAGTTCATATTTACGGATATCCACAAGTTTGTACCACAACCAAGAATCTTGAATTCGATCAGTGGGTATCCTGTCAATATATTTTTCAAGAAACTCAAATGTGTAAAGTTCGTCTTCGCTACATCGATTAATAAGTTGAGACCAATCCCACATATCTGCGTACTTTTCAACAAGTGCTGCTGTAAGACGAAAGTAAGAATTTTCCGAGAGCACAGACCAGTTCCAATAATTTTTAAACCGCTCGAGATTAGCCTCGTTTAACAATACCATACTGCAGGTTGAAGAGAGTTTGGTCCAATCGATTCTATTCTTAAATTTCTCAAGCATTGAAGGAGTCCAAAGAATTTCACAATTATCAGAAATTTCTTTCCAATCCACTCTATCCTTATACCTCTCAAGCGTTTGTTCTGTCCACTTAAAACTTTTAACAAGTTCATTCCATGCTGCATCATTCAGGATTTTTTCCATGAATTCATTTGATAATCTTTTTGTTGTCATATTTTCTTTTATAAGGTTATTCTATCTTTTGTTTTGTCTATTATTTTATTTGTTATTTTATATTCTATATTTTCACTTTCACCTTTTATAAGGTGTACACCTATTTTCATCTATTTCCGCTAAGAAGTGAATATTTTAAAATTTTGCAAAAAGTCAAAGAACTCATACAGATTTTTAAATCTGACTTAATTTTAATACAAAG
>CAZURM010000033.1:0-21490 GCA_964622945.1 uncultured Proteiniphilum sp. | reverse complement strand
ATTGCTACATTGCACTTTATAATTAAATATAAAGATTTAAGGTATGTGAGCTATTGTACTGCAAAAACATTAAATTTTTAATACTAATAAGTTAATGAATAAAATCATTGAATGTGTGCCAAATTTTAGTGAGGGTCGTGATAAGCAAATAATTGAAAAGATTGCTGATGCATTCCGAGCAAAAAATGATGTAAAACTGTTGAATTATAGCAACGATGTTAATCATAATAGATCTGTAATTACTGTTATCGGTGAACCAGAAGCTCTAAAGAAAGCGGTAATAGAAGCTATTAGGAGAGCAGTTGAACTTATTGACCTTAACAAACACAATGGACAGCATCCAAGAATAGGAGCAGTTGACGTAGTGCCATTCATACCAATAAAAAATGTCTCTATGGATGAGGCAATAGCTCTTTCGAGAGAAGTTGGTAAAGCTGTAAGTGAAAAATATAATTTGCCTGTATTCCTATATGAGAAATCAGCAACTAAACCGAATCGTGAAAATCTGGCAATAGTTCGTAAAGGCGAGTATGAAGGACTTAGAAAAAAAATGATTTCTACGGAATGGAAGCCTGATTTTGGTCCAATAGAACCACATCCAACTGCTGGTGCCGTAGCTATTGGTGCAAGAATGCCTTTAGTGGCATACAATGTTAATCTAGGCACCTCAAATCTTGCAATTGCTGATGCAATCGCAAGAAAAATAAGGTATATTGGAGGAGGATTAAGATTTTGCAAAGCTTTGGGCATAAAGCTAGAAGAACGTTCTATTACTCAGGTATCTATGAATCTTACTGATTTTACTAAAACTTCAATTTATAGAGCCCATGAAATGGTGAAGATGGAGGCAAAAAGGTATGGTGTACCTGTTGTGGGAGCTGAAATAATCGGACTAGTTCCTATGGAAGCTATTGTAGATTCAGCAGCATATTATCTAGGGTTGGAAAACTTTTCTATAGATCAAATTTTAGAAACTAAATTAATGGAGTGAGTCAATGAATAGGTTATAACTAGTTTTAAAATGTTTTTGACTGATATATGTATTTAAAAGTGAGCCAATGATTAAATTTTATAAATAAGTTGTGAAATAGATATATTGAATAGTACAAATGGATATATTTTGGGATGAAACTACAGAATTTAACATTAAAAGAATTTCTTGAGAAAACTGCTTCAAGTGAAGCATTACCAGGAGGTGGTTGTTCAATTGCGCTTATGGCGGCAATAGCTACATCTCTTACTGAAATGGTTGCTAATTTAACTATTGGCAGAGAAAAATATATTGGAGTAGAGAAACGAATGAAAGAGATTGTTGAGATAATGTCGAAAAATAGAGCTTATTTTCTTAACGATATTGACCGTGATGTAATAGCTTATCGACAGATGATGGATTCTTATCGTATGCCTAAAAATACAGAGGAGGAAATCACATTAAGAAACCAAAAAATTCAGCAAACTACAAAAATAGCGACGGTTGTTCCTATGGAACTAGCTCAACGTGCTCACGGTATGCTTGATATTATTAATGAGACATTACAAAAAGGAAATGTAAATGTGGTGCCTGATGGTGAAGTTGGACTTATAGCTTGTAAAGCAGCAATTAAAGGAGCTCTTTTGAATGTTAGTGTTAATCTTAAAAATATTGATGATGATGAATTTGTTGTTTGTATAAAAGAAAAATGTAAAGAGATTGAAGATGATATTTAGGTTAAAACTCTCAACATTATAATAAACATTTTCACTAAACAAGTAATACTTTAGATACATAACTTTAACAAAAGGTCTTAAATAATGACTTTTTAGTTACCTTTGCTTATTCTCAATCAAATTAAAGATAATTGTAAATTAAATGGTAGAAACACTTAGAAGATCTCTTAGAGACTCTGCAGCGGCAAGATGGACTGCATTATTTATTGTATCGTTTACAATGATGTGTGGATATTTTTTATCCGATGTGCTTTCACCTTTGGTGGGTATGTTGGAAAGTCAATTAGGTTGGACCCGTGCTGATTATGGAATTTATACTAGCTCTTATGGCTGGTTTAATGTATTCCTACTTATGCTTATTTTTGGTGGAATTATTTTGGATAAACTTGGAATAAGAATCACGGGGTTAGGAGCTACTGCACTTATGGTAATAGGTACTGCCATTAAATATTGGGCAATCTCTACAAAAACCCTTGCCGGTGTGGTTTTATTTGGACTTAATGGACAACTATTTTGGGCATGCATAGGTTTTGCTGTATTTGCTGTTGGTGTTGAAGTTTCTGGAATTACCGTTTCAAAGATTATTGTAAAATGGTTTAAAGGTAAAGAAATGGCTACCGCAATGGGGATGCAGGTAGCATTAGCAAGAGTAGGTACTGCTCTAGCATTAGGATTTGCAGTTCCAATTGCACGGGCTACAGGGATTATCGATATATCAAGACCTTTACTTGTGTCATTGATAGCGCTATGTATCGGTCTAATCGTATTTTTAGTTTATATGGTGATGGATAAGAAACTCGATGAATCAGAAGTAATAGATTTACTTGAAGAGTCTGATTCTGAGGATGAGTTTAAAATTTCAGATATTGGGAAAATATTAACAAATAAAGGGTGGTGGTATATTGCTATATTATGTGTATTATTTTACTCAGCTGTTTTTCCTTTTCTAAAATATGCAACTGACTTGATGGTCAATAAGTTTGGTGTTGATCAAAATATTGCCGGTCTAATACCAATGTTACTACCATTTGGCAATATTCTTTTAACACCCTTATTCGGAGGAGTTTACGATAGAAGAGGAAAAGGGGCTACAATCATGATAATTGGCTCAATATTACTTATCGTGGTACATGCACTATTCTCAATACCGGGATTAGATAACTGGATTATTGCAATGATTCTGGTGGTTTTGCTTGGAGTTGCTTTTTCACTCGTACCTTCAGCAATGTGGCCTTCAGTACCTAAGATTGTTCCCGAAAAACGACTTGGAACAGCCTATTCTTTAATCTTTTGGGTACAGAATTGGGGATTGATGGGAGTTCCATTACTTATAGGCTGGATACTTGAAAAATACTGTATTATAGGTCAAACAATGAGAGATGGTATTATGGTAAACACATATGACTATACTCTTCCTATGATGATATTTACAGCTTTCGGAATATTAGCACTTGTTTTTGCGTTTTTGCTTAAATTAGAAGATAAGAAAAAAGGATATGGGTTGGAATCACCCAATATTCAACATTAACCTGTTATAATAAAAAGGACAAATATCAGGATTGCCAGTAAAGTAAATATTAGTTTTATAGAGGCCTTAGATTCATAATTACATTAGATTTATAAAGGTATTAACCATGCTGCATAAATATGGCTTGCAAGACCAAGTAGCACGAAAATATGAAAAACTGAATGTATAAATTCTTTTTTGGCTGTAGCATAAATCAGAGCACCTACTATGTAAAACACACCTCCTATAATAAGCCAATAAATTACCTCAATAGATTTATTAGCATTTGCAATCTCAACTAAAGGTTTGAAGGCTATGAGTACGACTAGCCCCATAAACACATACGAAGCTGTTTTTAAGTTACTGTTACGTTTAAGAGGTCTGAAACTTATAATAACACCTATTATTGCAATAACCCAAACAAGTGAAAATATCAACCATCCCCAAACAGGTTCTTCTATACGTAAAAATATCAGTGTAAATGGAGAATAGCTTGAAGCAATTAAGAGATATATAGATGCGTGATCTAAATGTCTTAGTTTCTTTTTAAGTGAAGGTTTTTGAATAAAATGATAAATGGTGGATGATGCCATGCATACTATCATTCCGAAACCAAATAAAGAATAAGCCAGTAGAGCCCAATCATCTTTAGCAATAACTGCTTTGTTCACCAAAATGTATGTAGCTATGATACTCATTAGCAACCCAAAACCATGAGACAGGTAATTGGCTCTCTCTTCACGAATAGTATAAAATTTTTCTTTTGTCATTTTTAAGGAAAAAACCAAAGTTACGAATATTTAATAATTATCAGGCTGATAGCTTTTCATTTTATAAGAAATCAATTTTGAAACAATAAGAAATATCTTAATGAAACTTATGAGTGACAAAAAGTCACATTCTACGGTTTGGCAAAGATTTTGATTTTATACTGTTGTGATTCTGATATTAATTTCAACTATTCAAATAAACATTTGTTTTAGAAGAAACAAATGTAGTTATTAAAATATAAAACATTAAGGATACAAGATATGAATTTTAATAATTTTACAATAAAGGCACAGGAAGCTGTTCAAAAAGCTATTGAAATTGCTCAAAACAACAATCAGCAAATGATTGAACCTACACATATACTTAAAGGAGTTATGCTTGTAGGTGAGAATGTGACAAGTTTCTTATTTAATAAATTAAGCGTAAACAATCAAAATCTTGAGAGAGTGTTAGAGGCTGAAATTCAGTCACTACCGCGTGTGTCGGGTGGAGATCCTATGCTTAGCAGGGATACTAATGCCGTTTTCCAAAAAGCAGCTGATTTTGCTGGTAAAATGGAAGATCAATTTGTTTCTATTGAGCACCTGTTGCTTGGTATTTTGGATGAGAAGAGTAGTGCTTCAAAAATAATGAATGATGCTGGAATATCAGTTAAGCAACTTCAGACCGCAATTAATGAGCTTAGGAAAGGTGAAAAGGTTACGAGTCAGTCTGCAGAAGAAACTTATCAGGCTTTAAGTAAATATGCTGTTAACCTGATTGATAAAGCACGTGAAGGTAAACTTGATCCAGTAATTGGACGTGATGAAGAGATTAGACGTGTGCTTCAGATTTTGAGTAGACGTACCAAAAATAATCCAATTCTTATTGGTGAACCTGGTACTGGAAAAACGGCTATTGCAGAAGGACTTGCATATCGTATTGTTCGTGGTGATGTTCCTGAAAATCTTAAAAATAAACAGATTTACTCACTAGACATGGGTGCTTTGATTGCAGGTGCAAAATATAAAGGTGAGTTTGAAGAGCGCCTCAAATCTGTTGTAAACGAAGTAACTAGGTCTGATGGTGAGATAATTTTATTTATTGATGAGATTCATACACTAGTGGGTGCTGGAAAAAGTGAGGGTGCAATGGATGCTGCAAATATACTAAAACCTGCATTATCACGAGGTGAGCTTAGGGCTATTGGAGCAACTACACTAAATGAGTATCAGAAATATTTTGAAAAAGATAAGGCGTTAGAACGTCGTTTTCAGACAGTAATGGTGTATGAGCCTACTGAAGCTGATAGTATTTCTATATTGAGAGGTTTGAAAGAACGTTACGAAAATCATCATAAGGTAAGAATTAAAGATGAGGCTATTATCGCTTCAGTACAACTCTCCAGCAGGTATATCACAGATAGATTTTTACCGGATAAAGCTATCGATTTGATGGATGAGGCAGCAGCAAAATTACGTATGGAAGTGGACTCTGTCCCTGAGGAACTTGATGAAATTATAAGAAGGGTAAAGCAGCTCGAAATTGAACGTGAAGCTATTAAACGTGAAAACGACCAGCCAAAAGTTGATTTACTTACCAAACAAATTGAAGATTTAAAAGCTGAGGAAGCTGGCTTTACAGCAAAATGGAAGTCAGAGAAAGAATTGATTAACAGGATACAACAAGCAAAAATTGAAATAGAGGATGCCAAGTTTGAAGCTGATAAAGCTGAAAGAGAGGGTGATTATGGAAAAGTTGCTGAGTTGAGATATGGTAAGATTAAGGAAAAGGAAAATGATATAGATGCCTTGCAAAAAGAACTTCATGTGCGCCAAGGTACTCGTGCTATGATTAAAGAAGAAGTTGATGCTGAGGATATTGCTGATGTAGTATCACGTTGGACCGGAATACCTATTAGCAAGATGCTTCAGAGTGAGCGTGATAAATTGCTTAACTTGGAGGATGAACTTCATAAACGTGTAATTGGTCAGAACGAAGCCATTACAGCTATATCAGACGCCGTTAGACGTAGTCGTACAGGTTTGAATGACCCTAAACGACCGATTGGTTCATTTATCTTTTTGGGTACAACGGGAGTAGGTAAAACAGAGCTTGCAAAGGCGCTGGCTGAGTACCTGTTTGATGATGAAAATATGATGACACGTATTGACATGAGCGAATATCAGGAGAAATTTAGTGCTACGCGTTTGATTGGTGCACCTCCGGGATACGTAGGTTATGATGAGGGAGGTCAACTCACAGAAGCCATTCGTCGTAAACCATACTCTGTAGTACTTTTTGATGAAATTGAGAAAGCTCATCCTGATGTGTTTAATGTTTTACTTCAAGTACTTGATGACGGAAGGTTGACTGATAATAAGGGTAGGGTGGTCAACTTCAAGAATACTACAATCATCATGACTTCTAATATGGGATCAAACCTTATACGTGAAAATTTCGAGAAAATAGATTCTACAAATAGAGATGAAATTATTGAAAACACTAAGAATCTTGTAATGGATATGATGAAAAAAACTATACGTCCAGAGTTTCTTAATCGCGTAGATGAAATAATTATGTTTGCTCCTCTTAAAGAGAGTGAAATTACTCAAATTGTTAAATTACAGCTTGATAAAATAAAAGAATCTCTCGCTGAGAGAGGAATTGATCTCAACTACAGTGCTGAAGCTGTGAAAAGCATCTCAGAATCAGGTTATGATCCTGAATTTGGTGCAAGACCAGTTAAAAGAGTAATTCAGCGTAAAGTATTGAATCAGCTCTCTAAAGAGCTACTTTTAGGTAATGTTGACAAATCAAAACCAATCACAATTGATGCAATCGATGACACCATCTTTTTCAAAAATCAATAATCAATAATATTATTTTATAATGCAAATATATTATTATAATAAGACTGATTTTTAAATTTAATTATAAGGCTTTTGTTTTTAACATGAGCCTTAATTTTTTCATCTTTTCCAAAAACTGGGTACAAATAATGATAGTACAGTAAAAAGTTCAAGTCGTCCTATCAGCATTAAGAATGCTAGAAAATATTTAGCAAACATAGTTGCAGATTCAAAAGTACCATTTGGTCCATATGAGCCTAGACCAAATCCATAGTTGCTTATAGAAGACAGTGCCACACTTATTGATTCGTCAAAAGTCATTCCAGTGAGACTTAATAATACTGCACTTAGGATAGTAACTGTAAGATAAAGAAATACAAATGATATAACTTTTGAAATAGCATCGTTTGAGACAACTTTGTTATTCATTTTAACTAAATACAAAGCATTAGGGTGTACCTGTCGTTTGAAAACTAATAGAGTGTTTTTAAAAAGAACTACAAGACGGGAAATTTTCATACCACCAGAGGTCGATCCTTCGCATCCACAAAATAAAATCATAACAAGAACCAGCAGCCAGTAGAAAGCTCCCCAGTCTAAAAAATTTACAGTAGAAAAACCTGTTGTACTTACTGTAGATACCACTTGGAATAAAACGGTTCGGAATGTTTCTTCAATATTTGACATATGCCTTGTTGCAATTAAAGCTCCCGAAATTACAATGGTGAAAAGCAGTATTAGAGATATATACCATCGAAACTCTTCATTTTTGAATATAGAATCAGATGATTTTGTAAAAAGGGTATATATTAACAGAAAATTTGTTGCTCCAAAAAACATTAATAATGTAATGATGTACTCTGTGTAAGGGGAGTGAAATGATGCAATACTAAATTGTTTTGTGGAGAAGCCACCTGTGGATATTGCCGAAAATGTGTGACAAGCAGCATCAAAAGCATTCATTGGACCCGCCCAAATACATAGAAAACCAACAACTGTAAGACCAAGATATGTGAATGCCATGGTTTTAGTAATTTCTTTAACTCTAGGACGAAAAATATCCTCAGCCATACCTGTTGCTTCAGCGTCATAAAACTGTCCGGATACACCTCCAAAAACAGGTATAAAAGACAATACGAAAATGATTATTCCAATTCCTCCAATCCACTGTGTAAAGCTTCGCCAGAAATGGAGCGATTTAGGAAAAGCTTCAATATTTAAAAGAGTCGAACTTCCAGTTGTTGTGAATCCACACATACTCTCGAAAAAAGCATTTGTGAAAGAAGGTATTGCACCACTAAAAATATAAGGGAAAGTTCCATAAAGGGCTAGCATTAGCCAAACCATTGTGACAGTAGTATATACCTCTCGTTTTGTAATATTTGTTATTTGCTTTTTTCTTTTTCTTCCTAAGAAGATGAAAATAACGCCAGATAATGAAGTAATTATAGAGGATATATATATACTTTTCACTGTATCTTCATGAAAATATTCTCCAACCAAAGCCGAGAATAGCATAAATACAGCTTCAATAAGTAATACAATTCCTATACTGCTTAAAACAAATCGGTAATTAAATCTTTGCATTTTTTAGCTATAACTAGTTAAATAGGCTCTCAATGCTTTTGATAGATCTGTTTAGGAAGAACACTACCACACGATCATTCGGCTCTATCTGTGTATTACCATCAACCAAAATTGCTTCTCCCTCCCTGATAAGTGCTCCGAAAGTAATATCTGACGGAAGTTTTAGGTCTTTTATCTGTTTCTTAGTAACTTTAGATTTTGGTTTAGCAATCACTTCACCCACATTAGCATCTGCAAAAGTAAGACTTTTTATATTCGATGCGTCAGCTTTTAGTAGTAACTCATATATTTTACTGGCCGCAATCAACTTTTTATTTATTACAGTTCCAATATCAAATTGTTCAGCCATAGATATATAATCTATATTTTCAATTTCAGCAACCGTTTTTTTAACACCATATTGTTTTGCCATTGTGCATCCAAGAATATTAGCTTCTGAATTAGAAGTGAGTGCCAAAAAGGCATCTGTATCGCTTATACCTTCCCGTACAAGAAATTCAGCATTTCTTCCATCCTCTACAAAAACCGTAACATTTGAAGGACATTTTTCTACCAGTAATTTGGCTTTCTCTCTGTCTTGTTCTATAATTTTGATGTCAATATTTTGTGGCAGTAGCTGTATAGTACGCATTGTGATGTGGCTGCCCCCCATAAACATCAATCGTTTTGTTTCGAAAGATTTTTTACCTAGAAGTTCAGGAATAATTTCCACATGTTTTCTGAGAGTGGTAAAATAGAGAATATCATTGTTCAGAATTTGATCACTACCTTGCGGTATTATGGTCTTACTGCCTCGTTTAATCGCTACAAGGTGGAACTTTTTATTCTCTTGAACCAGTTCATAAAGAAATTTATTAACTAATGGAGCATTTTGTCTTATTTTGGCTCCTACCAGAATTACATTATTATTACAAAGTTCCCACCAAAATCTAGTCCAAGGTGTTTTAATGGCCATGGCTATTTCACTAGCTGCAACTAACTCGGGATATATCATTGAATTAATTCCCAGCTTTTTAAAGAATTCTATATTTTTTGGTAATAAATACTCTTGATTATCTATTCTTGCCAGAGTTTTTTTAGCCCCTAAGTTAGAAGCAAGCATACATGCATTGATATTTTTAGATTCCTCAGGCGTTACTCCTATAAAAAGATCAATATTTGCTACACCTGCAGCAGCAAGATCAGTTAGTGACGTACAATTTCCTATATAAGTAAGTATTTCAGAGTTATCACGAATCAGTGATAGACGCTCTTTGTCAGCATCCATTAGAGTAATATCGTGTTTCTCTTGTTCAAGGAGTCTCGCAAGATGAGTACCTACTGCGCCTGCTCCGGCAATTAAAATTTTCATCGATAGTTGTATATTACTTCCAACGAATTATCAGTTTGAATTTTTTATGTGATTACAGATTCTTCAGATGGAAGTTTAATACCAGTCATTTCGAAATATACGTTCAGTATTTTTTTCAATATACTCTCAGAATCTATTTTTGCAATTTTCATTAATTCGTTTACAGATCCATGTGTTATAAACTCATCATCAATCCCTATACGATGAACACGTATATCTGTGTCGGAATATTGTTTTTCTGATATAAACTCTAGTACTGCACTTCCCAAGCCTCCCTTCACAACTCCGCTTTCAATAGTTATGATGTGCTTAAACTTTTTAGTTATTTTATCGAGTAATTCAGTATCAATAGGCTTAAGAAAAATCATATCGTAATGAGCAATACTTATTCCATGTTTCTCAGCTTCTGTAATAGCCTTAGCTGCATTATTGCCAATTGTGCCTAATGATAGGATTGCAATGTCTTTGCCTTTCTTTAAAATTCGACCTTTACCAATAGGTAATATTTTTGGTTCGTTATGCCAATTAATAAGCTGGCCTTGTCCACGAGGATATCGTATAACAAAAGGTCCTTCGTTTCCATATACAGCGGTAAACATGAGGTTGCGTAATTCATGTTCGTTGTATGGTGCTGAAATTACTATATTCGGAATTGGACGCATATAAGCAAGGTCGAAAACTCCATGATGGGTAGGACCATCTGCACCAACTAAGCCTGCTCTATCAAGACACATAATGACCTTTAATTTCTGTAGTGCGACATCATGAATAACCTGATCATAAGCTCTTTGCATAAAAGATGAATAAATATTGCAAAATGGCACCAACCCTTCTTTAGCCATACCAGCTGAGAAAGTTACAGCATGTGCTTCAGCTATTCCAACGTCAAAAGATCTGTCAGGAAATTTTTCCATCATATAAGTCATTGAGCAGCCAGTAGGCATGGCAGGTGTAACGCCAACTATTTTATCATTCTTTTCAGCTAATTCAACAAGTGTGTGTCCAAAAACATCTTGGTAAAGTGGAGGTTGATTCTTTATGTCTTTAACAACTCTCTCTCCAGTTTGCACATTAAAAATCCCGGGAGCATGCCATATAGTAGCAGATTTCTCAGCAGGTTCATAACCCTTACCTTTTATTGTTTTAATATGCAATAATCTAGGTCCTTGCATATCTTTAATATTTCTGAGAATCCTTATCAAGCCAGGAAGATTATGTCCATCAACAGGACCGAAATATCGTAGATTGAAACCTTCAAATAAATTTTGTTCTTTTGTTATAAGGGATTTTATACTGTTGTTGAAACGTAGCAAAAGATTTTTATCACTCTCAGTGATAAGATTTCTTCTTTTAAACCCTTGGTAAACATTATTTCTAAAGCGGTTATATTTGGTTGATGTGTTTAGCTTTACAAGGTAATCCTGAATTCCACCAACATTATTATCAATAGACATATTGTTGTCGTTAAGGATAATAAGCAGATTGTTAGGTTGAGAACATACGTTATTAAGGCCTTCATAAGCCAATCCTCCAGTCATTGCGCCATCTCCAATAATTGCAACAATATGGCGGTTTTCCTTACGTAAAGACGCTGATACTGCCATACCCAATGCAGCTGAAATTGATGTTGAAGCATGCCCTGCTATAAAAGTATCGTATTCGCTCTCATCGGGATTTGTGAAACCGGAAATTCCACCCAGTTTGCGATTAGTAGAAAAACGCTCACGGCGGCCAGTAAGTATTTTATGTCCATAAGCTTGATGACCTACATCCCATACCAAACGGTCAAAAGGTGTATTAAAAAGATAGTGAAGGGCAACTGTAAGCTCAACAGTACCTAAGCTTGAGCCAAAATGGCCAGGGTTGTATGAAAGTTGTTCTATAATGAACTCTCTTAATTCGCTGCATACTGTTTCAAGTTGCTCAATATTAAGTTTTTTTAGGTTGTCTGGACTATCAATATATTGCAAATATTTCATTTGAATAAAACTCCTTAATTAAGGATGCTATTTCTAATTATTCAGTGGTTATTATTTTATATTCTTATAACGAAAGTGATTTGAAATAGTTTATTTCATTATCCTCTTTAATTTGCAAGCTCTGAGAAGAATTTGATTCGAACAAGTCTTATTTCAGTTTCTTCATATTCAGGGAGTTCTTCTTGAGCTTTTTCCAAATCATCCTTTTCAGTTTCTTTAAAGTAAGCATAAATATCGTCTACAACATCTTGAGACATTACTTCATTCAGAAAATAGTCTATGTTTATTTTAGTTCCAGAATAAACTATTGCTTCAACTTCAGAGAGCATTTCATTGAAATCTATGCCTTTAGATTCTGCAAGATCGTCTAAGGCAACTTTGCGATCGATAGCTTGAACAATAGACACTTTTAATTTTGATTTATTGGGGACCGTTTTCACTCGGAGATCTTCTGGACGAGTGATGTCGTTTTCCTCCACATGCATTTTAATAAGTTCTACAAACTCTTTGCCGTATCGTTTTGCTTTCCCTGAGCCTACACCCGGTATGTTTTGAAGTTCTTCTAACGTAATGGGATAAGATGTAGCCATAGCTTCAAGTGAAGAGGGTTGGAAAATTACATATGGAGGAACATTTAATTTTTTGGATATTTTTTTCCTTAAATCTTTCATCATTGAATATAATACAGGATCTGCTGCACCACCACTTCCCCCTCCTGAAGCCATAATATCTGAATCATCACTTTCTAAGTCAGACATATCATCCTCATCAACTTTTGTGATTTTAAAAGAAGTTGGACTTTTTAGAAATTTTCTCCCCTTCTTAGTAATCTTAATGATTCCGTAATTTTCAATTTCTTTCTTGAGGTAGTTGTCAAGAAGCGCTTGTCGGATAACAACTTCCCAAGTGCTTTCTTCTTCATCATCACCTGATCCAAATTCTTCCAATTGGTCGTGACCATAGGTTTCAATATCGGATGATTCTTTTCCAACAAGGAAATCGACAAGATATTCAGTTTTTTGTTTCTCTTTAAGAGCATTAATAGCTTCTAATACAGTAATTAATAATTCCTTTGCTTCCACTTTAATTTTAGGATTTAAACAATTATCACAATTTTCGCAATTGGTTGCGTCATAATTTTCGCCGAAATAGTGTAGTAGCATTCTTCTTCTACAAGCAGATGTTTCTGCATATGCAGCAGTTTCTAGCAACAGTTGTTTACCTATTTCTTGTTCGGATACAGGTTTGCCTTGCATGAATCGTTCAAGTTTTTGTAAGTCTTTTTCGGAATAAAAGGCTATACATTTTCCTTCTCCATCATCTCTTCCGGCTCTTCCGGTTTCCTGGTAATAGCCTTCAAGGCTTTTTGGTATATTATAATGAATTACATAACGTATATCCGGTTTATCAATACCCATACCAAAAGCTATTGTTGCAACAATTACATCAACTTTTTCCATCAGAAAAGAATCCTGATTATTCGTACGTGTAACTATGTCCATTCCAGCATGGTAAGGCAGTGCTCTTATATCATTAGCTTGTAAAATTTCAGCAAAATCATCGACTTTTTTTCTACTCAAGCAGTAAACAATACCTGACTTTTTGCCCTGTGATAATATATATTTTATTATATCTTTATCAATTTGATCTGTTTTTTTTCGTACTTCATAATACAGATTTGGACGATTAAATGAAGATTTGAAAACTTTTGCATCAATCATTTCCAAGGTTTTCTGTATGTCATGCTGAACTTTTGGTGTTGCTGTAGCAGTAAGAGCAATTATGGGACGTGGGCATATTTCACCAATTATAGGTCTTATTCTTCGATATTCAGGACGAAAATCATGTCCCCATTCTGAAATACAGTGTGCTTCATCTACAGCATAAAAAGAAATTTGGACAGTTCTCAGAAATTCAATATTTTCTTGTTTTGTCAATGATTCAGGTGCTACATAAAGCAATTTGGTTTTTTTTGAAATGATATCTTTTTTTACATCTTCAATCTCTGTTTTTGTCAGTGAGGAATTTAAAAAATGAGCTATGCCATCCATTTCACTGTAGCTTCGCATTGCATCTACCTGATTCTTCATCAGTGCAATAAGTGGTGAAATTATAATTGCTGTGCCATCCATTAAAAGTGCAGGAAGCTGATAACACAATGATTTTCCACCACCTGTTGGCATAAGTACGAAGGTGTCATTTTCAAGTAAAATACTATGTATTATTGCTTCTTGATTGCCTTTGAACGTATCAAATCCAAAATACTTTTTTAGACCTTTATATATTATTTCTTTTTTTTTCATTCAACTAGCCACACAGTATAGTACCTGACATTACAAGTACTTTACAAATATAGAAAAGTATTATTTATATCCAATAATTAAATATTAATCTTGAAAATTTACATTGAAGTTATATTGTAAATTCACTTCTAAGATAATTTAAAAATTATATTATGCCAAATAAAATCAATTATATCCATTAAAAAAACGCAAGACTAACCATGCGTTTTAATTTATTCCTTAATATAATTTACGTGGGATATAGATGAAATTTTACTTAAGCTACTCTTAAATGGTGGATATCTGAATTTTCCAGCTGATCTACAGCATATTTTTTAGTTACATGCAGTTTTTTCTTATCCCCCGAAGGTAAAGTAAACATTGCATCTATCATTACTGCTTCAACTATGGATCGAAGTCCACGTGCACCCAATTTAAACTCTATAGCTTTATCAACAATATATTCATATGCGTCTTGATCGAAAGTTAGAACTACATTGTCCATACTGAATAGTTTCTGATATTGTTTTATTATTGAGTTTTTAGGTTCTACCAAAATACGTAATAAAGCTTCTCTGTCCAGTGGTTCTAAATATGTGAGAATTGGAAGTCGCCCAATAATTTCCGGAATAAGACCAAATGATTTTAAATCCAATGGAGTTATATATTTAAGCATATTATCCCTATCAATTGCAGTTTTTTCTTGACTAGCTGCATAACCAACCACCCGTGTATTAAGCCTCTGAGCAATTTTTTTCTCAATTCCATCGAAAGCTCCACCACAAATAAAAAGTATATTTTTAGTATTTACAGCAATCATTCGTTGTTCAGGGTGTTTTCGACCACCTTGAGGCGGAACATTTATTATTGAACCCTCAAGAAGTTTAAGCAATCCCTGCTGAACTCCTTCACCACTTACATCTCTTGTAATAGATGGGTTATCGCTTTTGCGAGCAATTTTATCGATTTCATCAATGAATACAATTCCTCTCTCAGCAGCATTTACGTCATAGTCGGCTACTTGAAGCAACCTGGTGAGAATACTTTCAATATCCTCGCCCACATAGCCCGCCTCTGTAAGTACTGTAGCGTCTACAATTGTAAACGGCACCTGTAACATTTTGGCAATAGTTCTTGCTAACAATGTTTTACCAGTACCAGTAGTGCCAACCATAATAATGTTTGATTTTTCGATTTCTACATCATCTTTGGCGTTTTTTTGTAAAATACGTTTATAATGATTGTAAACTGCTACTGACAGGAATCGTTTAGCATTGTCTTGCTTTATGATATATTGATCTAAAAAATCTTTTATTTGAGTAGGTTTTGGAAGTGATGAAAGAGTAATACTGACATCGGATTTGCCACTACTTTTGAAAGAGTCATTCACAATCTCATGTGCCTGTTCAGTACACATGTCGCAAATATGACCTGTCATCCCTGAGATAAGTAGGTTAACTTCTTGCTCACTTCTTCCACAAAAACTGCAGAGGCTACTGCTATTTGCTTTTTTAGCCATACTACTTTGATTTTCTAAATTTATTTTTTTGTCAACACATCATCAACCATACCATACTCTTTAGCTTCTGGCGCTGTCATCCAAAAATCGCGATCAGAGTCTCGGTTAACTTCTTCGATTGATTTTCCTGAGTGATTGGATATGATTGCATAAAGCTCTTGTTTGATTTTTGCAATTTCGCGTGCCGTTATTTCAATATCAGATGCCTGTCCTTGCACGCCACCCATAGGCTGATGAATCATTACTCTTGAGTGAGTGAGAGCAAATCTCTTTTTCTCTGTACCCGCAACCAGTAAAATAGCTGCCATAGATGCAGCTATACCAGTACATATTGTAGATACATCACTTGAAATAAATTGCATTGTGTCATAAACTCCTAAACCCGCATATACAGAGCCACCAGGAGAGTTTATATAAATAGAAATATCCTTTCCGGGATCAGAAGAGTCAAGATACAGAAGTTGAGCTTGAATTACATTTGCTGCATAATCATCAATAGCTGTTCCTAGAAAAATAATTCTATCCATCATCAAACGAGAAAAAACATCCATCTGTGCCACATTCAATTGACGCTCTTCAATAATGGTTGGTGATATATAACCACCACCTTGACTGGTTAAGTTCATATAACTGTCTAATCTGGATCCACTCATTCCCAGATGTTTTACTGCATATTTTCTAAAATCGTTTTGCATATTTTTCATTTTGGTTGTTCAACATTGTTTACTAGTTGAACTGTTACAAATAAAGTGCCAGAAATTAAACAAATTTAAATCTAATAATTGATATAATAAAACTATGTATCAATTATTAGATATTAATTAGTCCTTTTGTTGATTTGTATTTTCTGATGTATCATCTTCTAAATGATCACTTTTATTATCGTATTCATCTTCATTTGCAACGTGTTCACTGTGCAATTGTGAATGTTCATTCATTATTTCATTAAATTCTTCTGATGAAACTTTTTTATCAATTACAGTAATAGCTTTTTTCAACCAATCGATTATCTTATCTTCTGTAGCCTTTTCATAAAGATTTTGCACAGTTTCTTCTTTTTCAAGTAAACTCTTAGTATAGTTTTGAAGAACATCTGCGGGCAAATTTGTCATTCCATACTGAGCAAACTGAGCTTTTGCTACTTCTGTTGCAAGAGATTCAATATCTTCGAATTCAATTTTTATTTCATTTTCTTCAATTATCTTCTGTTTTACAACTTGAAATTTCAAATCTTCCAAAATTTTAGGATAATCTTCTTCAACCTGTTCTACCGTTTTGTTTTCGCTTATCTCAAGCAGCCATTGCTTTAGAAATTCATCTGGAAATACAACATCTTTCATACGCTCTATTATGATATCTCTCATTTCATGCAAAAAGAGATGATCAGCATTAGGTTTAAATTGTTTTTCAAGATCTTCTTTTATTTTTCCTGTAAATTCCTCTTCTGTTGTTACAACTCCTTCTCCAAGAACACGGTTAAACAGCTCTTGATTTAATTCAGCTTCCTTATATCTGGTTACTTCTTTTATTTCAAAGCTAAAATCAGAGTTTATTTCTTTGATCTCTTCTTTTGTCGTTTGCAAAAGTGAAGCTACTTCAGCCTCATTATTATCATAAGCTACTTTAGGATTAAAGACAATTATGTCATTTACTTTTGCACCTACGAATTTACTTTTTATAGACTCATCCTTAAGATATGAGGGCATTATAATACCATTTTCTATAACCTTGCCGTTCTCTTTAATTTCACTGTTTTCTACTTCGGTAAGTGTTCCTTTAATAAGATCTGTTTCAACTGACTCTTCTTCAATAGTAAGATATGTACCATAATTTTGTTTATATGCATCAATTTGTTTATCAAGCAAGTCTTGTTCTAAATCAATACTATAGTAAATATGTTCTGTATCTTTATCAATTGGTAAATCGAATTCAGGTGCTAAACCAACATTAAAATAGAATTTTAATGTTTCATCTTTATCAAGATCAATTTGTTTATCTTCACTTATGTCAGTTAGTGGTTCACCAAGTACTTTCAGTTTGTTATCTCGGATAAAATTACCTACTTCTTCGGTAACTATTTTGTTGATTTCATCAATTAATACTGATTTTCCGTATAACTTTTGAATAACGCTTTTTGGAACTTTACCTTGTCGAAATCCAGGAATATCAGCTCTTTGGCGGAATTGGTTTAACGACTTATCTACTCTTTCCTTATAATCAGCTTTTTCCAGTTCAATTAGGATGGTACCGTTTACCTCGTCGATTTTGTTTAGTGTTGACTTCATTTAAATGGATTATTTATATTCAAGTCGGTTAAATTCAACCGTTTGAAACATTTTTTTTACAAGAGTGCAAAATTAGCTTTATTCTTTTAAATTGCAAAAATTATTTTGTTATACCTTCAAAAGTAATTCTATTATCTTTGTACTTTGTTATAAAGTTTACAAAAATAAAGAGTCGGAATTATGCGCCCATTATTTAAAACAACTGCGCCAACATCCAAAATTGCATATCTTTTTCTATTTCTGCTTATTGGCGTTTTTATTGCAGGAATATTTACAAGATTAATTTTGATGATACCTGGAATTAAAATATACGGAGAAATTTCAGAGATTTATGTTAGCACAATAACACAATCAATATTTGCAATATCGTTACCTTCTTATATTATTGTAAGTTTGACTAAACATAGGCCAATACATTACTTGAAAATTGTTAATGATGGCAAACTGCTCTCTAAAATGTTTTTTTCACTTCTTATTTTCATTTTTTCTTATATGTTTGCTTCATTTCTTACACGATTAAATAAAGGAATGGTATTACATGAGAGTCTGAGAGGTCTTGAGCAAATGATGAGGTCTATGGAGGATACTGCAATTGAGACTACAAATTTATTATTATCTGGAACTACACTCGGATCACTTATAATAAATCTAATTGTTGTTGCCGGTTTGGCAGCAATCTCGGAAGAACTTTTTTTTAGAGGAGCATTACAACAGTTTATAGAGGAAAAGTTTAAAAATGGACATGTTTCGGTGTGGATTACTGCTTTAGTTTTCAGTTTGGTACATTTTCAGTTTTATGGTTTCTTTCCAAGACTTTTTTTAGGAACCGTCTTAGGATATCTCTTTCTTTATACAAAAAACTTATGGGTACCTATTATATTTCATTTTTTAAATAATGCAACTGTAATAGTTTTAAACTTTTTTTGGCGTGATAGTGAGTGGTATAAAAATATTGAAAAAGCTTCAATTACCCCGGCATTTGCTAGTTTGGCTATAGTCAGTCTAGCGTTTACTATAATGCTGTTTTGGGTTTATTATAAATATATATTAAATAAAAAATCAAGTGATACAAATTCAAAATACATTAATATCTGACGATATATTCGAAAAGCATTTTATTTGTGATCTTTGCAAATGCAAAGGACAATGTTGTATTGATGGTGAGTCAGGTGCTCCGCTTGAGCAAGATGAATTCGAACAAATCAATGAAATTTTACCCTTAATTTGGAATGATCTTTTACCAGCTGCTCAAGAATTAATCAATGAACAAGGCATTGCCTATACTGATTATGATGATGAACTTGTAACTTCAATTATTAAAGGAAGAGAATGTGTTTTTGCCTATTTTGATGAGTATGGCGTGTGTAAATGTGTAATTGACAATGCATACCGTGAAGGACGAATTAGTGTGCAAAAACCGATATCTTGCCATCTTTATCCAATAAGATTGAAAGAGTACGTAGAATTTACTGCAGTAAATTATCACAGATGGTCGGTATGTAAACCTGCAATTGAATTAGGGAGACAAAAAAGATTACCTCTTTTTCGTTTTTTAAAAGAACCTTTGATTAGAAAATTTGGAGAAAATTGGTATAATGAAGTGTGCGAAATATCACAATTAATCGAAAAAAATAAAGAAAACTCTTGAAATTTGAAATCTTTGTTCTACTTTTGCACATATATATTTAAATTGTGCAGAAGTGACATCAGCAACTTCAAAAACCAGAATAGACTTAATAGATATGGCTCGGCAGCTTTTTGCAAAAAAAGGTGTCGAAAATACTACTATGAACGATATTGCTAAAGCATCTCAACGTGGTAGGCGCACCCTATATACATACTTTAACAGTAAAAATGATATATATAAAGCAGTTATTGAGTCTGAACTTGATACTTTGTATAAAAAACTGGAAGAAGTAATACAACGTGATATTCCCGCAGATGATAAATTAATAATGCTTGCGTTTACCAGGTTCAATGCTATAAAAGAAGTTGTAACAAGAAATGGCACCCTTAAAGCTGATTTTTTTAGGGATATTTGGCAAGTGGAAACAGTTCGTAAAGAGTTCGATAATAAAGAGATTTATTACCTTGAAGTTATTATTAGAGACGGATGTGAAAAGGGAATATTTAAACTTAAAGATATTAAACAAACAGCTGAAATATTACACTACGCTTTTAAAGGGTTAGAAGTTCCAACCATAAGAGGAGCTTTGAGACTTGATTACAGCAAAAAAGGTGATAGAGAGTTAATAGCTAATCTAATTTTTAAAGGTTTATATAACAAATGATTATTTTTCATTAATCTATAAACAGTTTTTTGTAAGAAATTATCAAAACTAATCAATTAGAAATAACAATTCAAATGAAATTATTAGAAGGTAAGACTGCGCTTATTACTGGTGCCGCACGCGGTATAGGTAAAGCCATAGCATTAAAACTTGCATCAGAAGGTGCCAATATTGCATTTACAGATTTAGTTATAGATGAGGTGGGTAAAGCAACTGAAAACGAAATTACTGCTTTAGGCGTAAAGTGTAAAGGTTATGCATCAGATGCTGCAAACTTCAATGAGTCACATACAGTGGTAGCTGATATAATGAAAGATTTTGGCAGAATTGATATTCTTATTAATAATGCAGGGATTACTAAGGACGGACTCATTATGAGAATGAGCGAGCAGCAGTGGGATGCAGTTTTAAATGTGAATCTGAAATCAGCTTTTAATTTTATTCATGCTATAACGCCTGTTATGATGCGTCAGAGATCAGGAAGCATTATTAACATGAGTTCAGTGGTTGGGGTAGCTGGAAATGCAGGACAAGCAAACTATTCTGCTTCTAAGGCAGGAATGATAGGTCTAGCTAAATCAACTGCAAAAGAATTAGGATCACGAGGTATTCGTGTAAATGTAATAGCACCTGGATTTATTGTTACTGAGATGACGGATCAACTCTCTGAAGGGGTTCAAAGTGATTGGGCAAAGCAAATCCCATTAAGACGTTCAGGTAAACCTGAAGATATTGCGAATGCTGCTCTTTTTCTTGCTTCAGATCTGTCTTCGTATATTAGCGGGCAGGTGCTAAGTGTTTGTGGAGGAATAAACATCTGATATGGATGTTTATTTACGAAGATAATCATATAATCATAATAAATAAAGCAGCCGGTGAAATCGTACAGGGCGATAAAACCGGAGATAAGCCGTTGTCGGACATTGTTAAAAAGTATCTCAAAGAGAAATATAACAAGCCTGGCAACGTTTTTTGTGGTGTTACTCATCGTCTTGACAGGCCAACTAGTGGGATAGTTGTATTTGCAAAAACCAGTAAAGCTCTTTCGAGATTAAATGATATGTTTAGAAATGATTTAGTTGAAAAATCATATTGGGCAATTACAAAAAACAGACCTCCAAAAACTGAAGATAAGTTGATCCATTATCTGATTAAAAACGAGAGAAATAATAAATCAACTGCATATGATGTAGAAAAGCGTCACACAAAAAAATCTGTAATGCATTACAAATTGATTAGTACATTGCAAAATTATAATCTTCTAGAAGTTGATCTTGAAACAGGACGTCATCATCAAATTAGGTGCCAATTGGCAAAAATAGGCTGTCCTATTAAAGGAGATTTGAAATATGGAGCAAAGCGATCAAATCCTGATGGTAG
>CAZURM010000032.1:0-21836 GCA_964622945.1 uncultured Proteiniphilum sp. | reverse complement strand
CTTAGAATTATAAATAATTACCTATCTGCTACAACTTTTGACACTTTGAAAGAAAAGGTTTTATAGTATAGAAACTCCCCTAGTTAGAGGAGCTTCTGTACAAAACATTATAAAATAAGAAACATATAGTCTGTTTAAATCTGTAATTATTAAAGACCATACCCAACTACAACAACAGCATTGTCAGGTGTTGGACCATCATAAGGTACAACATTATCCCCCTGCAAACGGAAAACAACTGGTAACTCTGTTGTTATCTCATTAGTAGAATAATCAAGTCTGTTCAACGCTAGTTCTCTAGTATCGTAACCGACAAATGAGATAGACAAAGTATTCTCCTTTGAAGGAACCTTTATCATAAAATTTCCATTTGAGTCAGTAATCGTACCCATATTAGTTCCTTTTAAAATAACAGATGCTCCCTGAACAGGACCGGATTTTGAATCTGTAACTTTACCTGAAACTAAAAATGTGCCTCCTCTGTCAGATTGTGCGGTTTTCTCCATCTCTTTGATTGCATCTTCTAATAATCTCTGCACTTCTCTATATAAGCCAGCTTCAAGATCAGAATTAGGTTTATCTTTAAAACTTATAGTATTAGTATTAGAATTATCACTAAACTTAATAGTAGCATTAACAAGTCCCTGAACACCATTCTCTTGTGCAATTACAGGATATCTTATATTTTCTATTAAATACCTCACAAATCCCTCATTGTCTTCCATAAACATAGGAGTGTGCTGAATACCTGCCGATAAAGAAAGGTCAGCTCCGTTAATTATTAATTCATCAATTATTACTCTTGACTTCACTATTTCCGAGGTGTCATCTTCAGGATATGATGGTACGTTTAGTCTGAATTCCACCGGCAATGTAAACCTTACATTCACCGATTGCCCTCGTTGCATACCAGGTTTCCAGTCCGGCATTGACTCAATAACTCTCACCGCCTCGTCATCTATCATAGGATCAACACCTCGAACTATTTGTACGTCAGCAATTCTTCCATCATTCATAACTACAAAGTTACAAATAACCCTTCCTTGTATTCCTTTTTCTTTTGCTTCCGGAGGGTACACAATACTGTCAGATAAAAATTTCATCATTTCTTCAATACCTCCTGGGAATTCGGGTTGCTGTTCTACTACAACAAATATCTCTTCTAATTCTTCATTTTCCACTGGAGGTGGCTCTTGCTTGCTTTGCTCATCTTCACCGGCAAACGCACTGTTTGCTGCAATCAGAATAAAGAATAAAGGCAGCATAAACAGGTATTTAGCCAACATCATTGTAGAAGATTTGTTTTTATTCATCATCATAATTCTCTGTTTTAATTGTGATACATTAAAATTATTTACTATCTGAACTGCAGTTTCATGATTAGTCAGTCTCAAAAGGTGGTATTGATAATCGCGACTATCCACTCCTTCTGTAAGTACCCCGCTGTCGGCAAGATACTCAAGGTTTATAGCCATCTCACGCTTCAAAAACCATACAAGCGGATTCCACCATGAAAAAAGTAATATTATTTCAACAAGCATAATATCCAAAGAATGTTTTTCACTTACGTGAGTATGCTCATGTATTATAATATGCTTAAGTTCCTCCTCTGAGTGCATATTTAAGTTTATAAAAATCATATTGAAAAAAGAGAATGGAGTAATATCATTTTTAAGATTATACACTTCAACATTCAAGAAGGCAGTTCTATTGCTTTTTGCTCGTATTAGATAAATTGAAATTAGCTGCCATATAAATCTGAAGATAAAGAATAGAGTCACAATAATATAAATAGTTGATATTATTTGTTCCCAAGAGACATTAACAAATACGTCATCTTCAATAGATTCCACAACTATAAACTCCATAGTAGGAGCTTCTATCATAACAGATGATTCGACTGAATTAGGTTTATCATTTCTAAAATCCCAGATGTTACCCAAGCCAGGTACAACAAATAATGAGTAAACAATTGAAAAGGCTATAATAGAAATAAAATAAAATCTTTTAATCTTCAAAAATGTGTCTTTCTTAAACAATAATATATATAAGATATAAAACAGTGCCAATGCAAAATTTACCTGAATTATGTATATAAAAACTGGTTGCATGATTACTAAATTATAAAGTGAAAAACTATTGTTTCTGACTCTTTTCAATCAGTTGCACAATCTCATTAAGATCTTCAGCACTTATCTTTTGCTCTTTAGCAAAAAATGACACCAGCTCTTTGTAGGAGTTGTCAAAATAGCTCTTCACAACATCTGACAAAAAATGTCTTTTGTATGCAGCTTCAGAAATTTTTGGCTTAAAAACTTTTACATTGCCGAATCTTCGTTTTGTCAAATATCCTTTTTTCTCAAGATTATCGAAAATAGAAGCTACTGTTGTGTAAGGTTGTTTTGGCTTCTCCATTCTTTCAACAACATCTTTAATAGCACATTTGTCCATTTGCCACACATGCAGCATTACATTCTCTTCCTGTGGTGTTAATCGCTCCATAATCATCTATTTTAAAAGTAAACTCTAAGCATTCACTATTATCATGTCGCAAATATACGATTTTTTCGTAACGATTAAATTAATTCGTAATTTTTTATAGTTAAATAAACATAACATGCTAAAACAATTTTGGTAATTAGATTAAATCAATTTAGGATAATAAGCCACTATAAAACACTTGAAAAAACCTCTACAATACCCATACAAGATCCTAAATTCGTTTATATTAAATGCCAAATTGCACTTTAAGGGATATATAAAAACAAAGAATAAGTAAAATTGAAGCAAAGAATAAAAAATAAACAAAAATATTTTTTATTAAGTTACAAGCCCAAGTACAATTTTGCCATTGACAAATATATCAGAACACCTGAAATATCACAGATACTGGTTATCAATGGAGCACTCGCAGTGGCTGGGTCTAATTTTAATCGAGTAAAAATAAACGGTAACAACATACCTACAGTACTACCTACCATTACAATGAGAACCATAGTGAACGAGACAACAGGAATAATATCAGGAGCACGCCAGGAGGCTATAATAGAAACTCCTATTCCCATAGTTATTCCCAAAAGTAATGACACTGCAATTTCTTTACCAAATAGATATAGCCAATCTCTTACACGTACATCGCCCTTTCCAAGGGCACGAATTACCAATGTAGCTGCTTGCGATCCGGCATTACCACCACTATCAATTAGTAAGGGTAGAAAAAACACCAAGGAAACCATAGATTCAATCACGCTTTCAAAACGTGAAATAGCATAACCTGAGAATATGTTCATAAAAACAAGAGCCATCAACCAGACAATACGCTTTTTATAAATAAACGTCACAGATTCTTGTAACGGATTGATAATAGCATCTTTCACTGCAGCAAATCTATGAAAGTCCTCTGTTTGCTCCTTATCTACCACATCAAGAATATCATCAACTGTTACAATACCTAGTAGTGTGTTATTACTATCAACAACAGGTAAAGCCACACGATTATAATCCTGAAAGACTTTAACAGCGGTTTCCTGATCATCAAAAGCACTTAATACTACAGGTTTATGTTCTATCAAATCTTCAATCTTATCCTCTGGATTAGCTAGCAAAATATCACTAATTTTAAGGTCATTAATTAAATGCCAGTCTTTATCGACAACATATAAAACACCAATAGTTTCTGATTTTCCTCCAAATAAACGAATATGTTGCAGAGTTTCTTCTACCGTATAATGAGATTTCAGAGCGACATATTTAGGTGTCATCAATCGACCAATACTATCTTCAGGGTAGCCTAGGAGTTTGGTGGCTTGTTTAAGATTTTCCTCATTCAGTAATTGCATCAACTGCTGAGAAATATTACCGGGCAACTCTTCAAACAGAGCAGTACGGTCATCAGGTTCAATATCATTAATTAGGTTGGTAAGGAGTGTTGCATTATTTGCAAAACCGTCAATGATTTCCTTTTGCTTAATGTGAGTGAGTTCCTGAAAGACTTCTTTCGCTGTTTCTCTAGGGAGAAAACGAAACAGAATAGTAGATTGCAGTTCATAGCTTCTATCTATGAGATCAACTATAGCAGGAACGTCAAGCTTAGTTAGCTCACCTTTAAGTGTAGCCCACGCTTCATCCTTAATTAGCTTGTAAAAATTGGTGTAGTTTTTAGCCATATACATTTTCCTTTCAGCTTTGTCGAAAAGGAAAATGTATCCCTTATTCGGCAAATATAATGTTAGTGTTAGTATTTAAATTATAACTATAAGGGTCGTCGTCCATATGACAAAGTATATTTTTTAAATATGTAAATAAAAAATTCGCAAATGTACAAATTAATTTAATTAATTGTAGATTAAAATGTTTGTTATTAATATTTCAAAACAAAGATTAGACTTGTTTTTCAAAATCCTGCATACATTTAACCAGTGCTTCAACAGCTTCTTTAGGACAAGCGTTATAAATTGATGCTCTGAAACCACCCACGGATCGGTGACCTTTAATTCCTACCATACCTCTTTCGGTTGCAAATTTTAGAAAATCAACTTCTTTATCTTTATATTCTTCGTTCATCACGAAACACACATTCATTATTGAGCGATCCTCATTAGCAGCAGTACCTACAAATAATTTATTTCTATCAATCTCATCATAGAGTATTGCAGCTTTCTCTTTATTCAATTTATAGATTGCTTCAATTCCACCCAGTTCCTTAAGCCATTTAAGCGTTTCATACATCACTAAAATTGAGAATACAGGAGGAGTATTAAACATTGATCTATTTTTATCTAAATCACTTATATGTGTGCGGTAGTCAATCATTGTTTGTATAGGGCGATCTGTTTTACCTAATATATCTTCGCGTACTAAAACGAATGTCACACCAGCAGGTCCCACATTCTTTTGTGCACCACCATAAATGATACCATATTTAGAAACATCAATAGGTCGGCTCATTATATCAGACGACATATCAGCAACCAAGGGAATCGGACTATCAATATCTTCGTGGATTTCTGTTCCATATATTGTATTATTGCTCGTAATATGAAAATAATCAGCATCGGTCGGTATAGTATAATTCTTTGGAATATAAGAATAATTTTTGTCTGATGAAGATGCTACAATATCTACCTCACCATAAAACTTGGCTTCTTTAATAGCTTTTTTTGCCCACGCACCTGTTTCAAGATAAGCAGCCTTGCTTTTCATGAGATTTGCAGGCACACTTAAAAACTGTGTACTTGCTCCTCCTCCAAGAAAAAGAACATAATAATTATCGGGAATATTTAGAAGCTCTTTCCACAAGTCAGAGGTTTCTTTCATAATCTTTTCCCAACCGGGAGAACGGTGCGATATTTCTAAAACTCCTATACCTGTATTATCAAAATTACGTATTGCCTTTATCGCAGATTCAACTGCCGACTTGGGAAGCACGCAGGGTCCGGCATTAAAATTATACTTTTCCATTAATTATTATTTTAATTGTTTATTTTCGCTAAATTATTACGTTAACGCACTGTTTTTTACTACTTACACTAATTAACTCTAAATTTTTCATCACCATTCCTGAAGAAGGATACAATTTGATGTGCAGCAGCAATTCCCGCATTCCTATTTGCCTCTTTTGTTTGTGCTCCTAATTTCTTAGGTGTTGAAAAATAACGATTGGGGAATTTTTCTAGGAAGATCTCATGTTTATCAGGTCTAATATCTGTGACGTACTGGAATTCAGGTCGTTCTTCCATAATTCTTATAATATCATCTTCAACCACAAGCTCCTTTCGTGCAGTATTAATCAATAATCCATCTTTCGCCATATAAGCGATAAGTTTGTAGTCAACACAATTTCTTGTTTCTTCCAATAAAGGCATATGAAGTGAAACAATATCACTATTTTCAAAAAGTTCTCTATTGCTATAAGAAGTTATTACACCATATTCTCCCTCTTTTCTAAGATCGTCGTGCGTTAATGCTGGAGAATATGCATAAACAGCCATATTAAATCCGCGAGCAATACGTGCAACCTTTTTTGCTACGTTGCCAAACGCATACAAACCCAGTCGTCTGTTAATCAACTCCCTGCCCACATTGCCATCAAATTGGTTACGCTGCATATAAATCATCATGCCAAATACCAGTTCAGCAACAGCATTAGCATTCTGTCCTGGAGTATTCATTACACAAATATTTCTATTAGTAGCAGCTTCCAGATCAACATTATCATAACCTGCACCGGCCCTTATAATTATATTTAGATTAGGAGCAGCAGATATAATATCTCCATCTATGTTATCACTTCTTACTATCAAAGCATTAACATCTTTAACAGCATCAAGTAGTTGCGATTTATCTGTATAACTTTCTAATTTTTTGAATTCATGTCCGGCAGTCTCAATTACATTTTGAATCCCTTGCACTGCCTGCAAAGCAAAAGGCTTACTAGTTGCCAAAAGTACTTTCATATTTTGTTTCACTTGTTAAAAAATTGAGTTCTCACTTTTCCGTGGAAGATAAATTGGTTAATACAATTTAAATCTTGAATGAACATTTACATAAAGTTACAAATTTACAAACTTAAACGTAACAAAAAACGAATTTAGCAGAAAAAAACAAGACAAAATTTATAAATGAACCATTTTTTAAAGATATTTGTACAGAATATCGATTCATATTATCTTTGTAATAGTGCATCAAAGTTTACTTTATGAACAATCATTATCCTTCCACCTTACTAGAAAATGCAGTCAATGAATTTGCCAAACTACCCGGCATAGGTAAAAAATCTGCACTTCGGCTAGTGCTTCATCTACTCAGACAAGATGAAGGTAAAGTAGCCCTATTTACAGATACAATACTTAAGCTAAGGCAAGAGGTGACATATTGTAACATTTGCAACAATATTTCCGATTTTGATATGTGTGAAATTTGCTCTGACGCATCGCGCAACAGCTCACTAGTATGTGTAGTTGAAAATATTAAAGAGGTAATAGCAATAGAAAAGACCGATCAATTTAAAGGACTTTATCATGTATTAGGTGGAATAATTTCTCCAATAGACGGTATTGGTCCTTCCGATCTTGAAATAGCAAGTCTGGTAGATAGAGTTAAATCCGGGAAAATAAAAGAAGTAGTTCTGGCATTGAGCGCTACGATGGAAGGAGATACTACAAATTTCTATATTTTCCGTAAACTACAACCTTACAACACAAAAATCAGTATTATTGCACGTGGTGTATCAATTGGAGATGAGATTGAATACGCAGATGAAGTTACGTTAGGTCGATCAATTATAAACAGAACTCCGTTTGATGAATCCTATAAACAATTCTCTAAATGAATGAGGCAGAAAACATATTTGACCGTACAATAAAGAAATTGAAACAGCAATATTGGATAAGTATCGCTGTGCTGACGGTTTATTTTCTCCTAATATTATTTGATTTGACACATCATTTCTTTGAAAAAGTTAAAATTAGTGTTGTTTTAGAGAGATATGTAATAGTCATATCCATAATTGCCATACCTGTAGCATTAAAGTTATTTGCTGAAACAATAAAAAAAGCGCCTCCAACCTCGAATATTGACTTAGTTATTAAAAAATATATAAAAGCATCAAACATTAGGTTATATACAATAAACGCAGTAACGTTAATGAATATAATTCTATACTCACTTTCGAGAAATATGAATTTTTTCTGGATTACGATTGTGTTTTTCATTGTTTACATTTTCTGTAAACCATCTTATCCTGAGCTTGCTAATTTATTAAAAAACGAAGAAAATTAATAAAGAAAAAAGTAGTGAAAAAAATTCTTGAGAACAATATATTACGTCTGCGTGCTCCTGAACCGGAGGATCTTGACCACATTTATAGATGGGAAAATGATACTACCATATGGGAGTTAGGAGCTTCTGTGTCACCACATTCACGTTTTGCACTAAAACAATATCTCATAAACTCTAAACAAGATATTTATGCTGATAAACAATTACGTTTAATGATTGAAATAAAGAAATCCAGTGAAGTTATTGGAACTGTAGATTTGTATGATTTCGATCCATTTCACAAAAGAGCAGGTGTGGGAATACTTATTGATAAAAAATTACGAGGGAAAGGCTATGGTTTTCAGACTTTACTTTTATTGAATGATTACACTTTTAATTTCTTAAATTTAAAACAGTTGTATGCTGTCATACCTGAAAACAACAGCGTCAGTATAAAGTTATTCGTAAAGGCAGGATATAAAGAGGCAGGTAAACTTGCCGAGTGGCTCTCAACAGGTGAAAAATTTGAGAATGCATTAATTATGCAAAAGATAAATAGCGCATTAATTTGATTTAACAATGCAGGAAGATATAAAAAAAGCAATTGAGATTTTAAAGTCTGGTGGAATAATTCTTTATCCTACCGATACCATTTGGGGAATGGGCTGCGATGCTACGAACGAAAAAGCTGTTAAACGTATTTATGAGATAAAGCAACGTAATGACAGTAAATCTATGCTAATACTACTCGATAATCCAGCTAAACTGGAGACCTATGTTCAGGATGTTCCTAATATTGCATGGGATTTAATTGATTTGACAGATAAGCCGCTAACAATAATTTATGACGGAGCTAAAAATCTTGCAACTAATCTTATAGCACCAGACGGATCAATCGGAATAAGGATAACCGATGAGTTGTTCTCTAGAGAGCTGTGTAAACAATTCAGAAAACCTATAGTATCTACATCTGCAAATATTAGTGGAGGCTCTTCACCTTTACGATTTTCTAAAATCTCATCAGAAATAAAAAACAGTGTGGACTATATAGTAACATACAGACAAAAAGAGATCAAAGAAATAAAACCTTCAGGAATACTCAAACTTGGAAAAAACGGTACTATTCAAATTATCCGAAAGTAAACTATTCAATTAAAAATATAACTACACAATTTTGTTTAGAGGTATAAACTATTATCTTTGTTAAAGTAATTCAATGTATACTATATGCGATTTAATGAGTTACATAACAAATTTACACTATGGCGAAATAGAAATATAAAAGATCGTCATTTTTTACTGTTTATATGTTTCATAGTTGGAATATTAACAGCTTTTGCTGCATATCTTCTTAAGCTTGCTATCAATTTTTTTCATGTATTCTTAACAGAAAATTTTAGCCAAGTCAACCTAAACTACTCATATCTTCTTTTCCCAATAGTAGGTATTTTTATTGCAGGTCTTTATGTGAGATATATTGTGAAGGAAGATATCAGTCATGGGGTTACTAAGATTCTATTTTCTATTTCGCAGCGTAAAAGCAGAATAAAGCCACACAACATGTATTCCTCTCTTGTAGCAAGTTCCATTACCATTGGATTTGGAGGATCAGTAGGAGCTGAGGCACCTATAGTATTAACTGGCTCAGCTATAGGATCTAACCTAGGAAGGTTTTTTAAACTAGAACAACACAGTCTTATGATTCTAGTAGGCTGTGGTGCTGCAGGAGCCATTGCGGGTATCTTTAAAGCACCCATAGCGGGCATACTATTTGTTATTGAAGTATTACTCTTAGACCTCACGATGTCGTCCATAATGCCATTACTGGTAACAGCTGTTACTGCTACTGTAGTTTCATACATGCTTACTGGAATGGATCCTATGTTTGCTTTCACACTAGTTGAACAGTTTACTCTTGATCGTATACCTTATGTGATTCTACTAGGTATCCTATGTGGACTAATCTCCCTTTATGTAATCCGCGTAATGAGCTGGTGTGAAGATATATTTCATAAGCTTTCATCATGGAGAAAATTTTTACTGGGAGGAATGATTCTCAGTGTACTCATATTCTTTTTCCCCCCACTTTTTGGAGAGGGATATAATATAATAAGCACACTGCTTGAAGGAGGTAATTCTTTCCAGTCGATAACTAATGAAAGCTTTTTTTATAACTGGGAAAGTAAGTGGTCTATTATAGTTTTTCTTTCACTTACCATTCTATTTAAAGTTTTTGCCACAAGTGCTACAAACGGAGGTGGTGGTACTGGTGGAGTTTTTGCACCCACACTTTTTCTGGGTTGCATAGCAGGTTTTATATTTTCATACACGTTAAATCAACTAGGTGTTTCAACAACTCTCCCACAGGAGAATTTTGCATTGATGGGAATGGCAGGTGTTATGACAGGTGTTATGCATGCACCACTAACCAGCATGTTTCTTATTATAGAGCTTACAGGTGGATATGATCTCTTTCTCCCATTAATGATAGTATCCCTAGTGTCTTACGGTACAATTCGTATTTTCGAAAGACACAGTATATATGCAATTAGACTTGCAAAAAGTGGTGAATTGATTACACATCATAAAGACAAGGCAGTACTAACTTTCCTGAAAGTTGAAGATCTACTTGAAACAAATATACCTACTGTTACACCTGATATAACATTAGGTGAGATGGTTAAAGTGATGACTAACTCAAATAGAAACATATTTCCTGTTGTGGACAACGAATATAAATTACAAGGCCTGGTGCTAATGAATGATATACGTAATATAATGTTCAGAGGAGAACTATATGATCGGTTTACTGTTGAAAAATTTATGGTTGGTTCCCCTGCGAAAGTAAATATTAATAATAGCATGGAAGAGGTGATGGATATATTTGAAAAAACTAAAGCTTGGAATCTGCCTGTTGTTGATGACAACGATATTTATCGGGGACTTCTTTCACAATCTACGGTATTTAACTCTTACAGAGAGGTTTTGGTGGAAAATTATTCTGACACCAATGATTAATAATACCATAATAAGTATAAATCAAGAAGATGAAAAAAGAAGATTTGAAAATAGTTTTCATGGGAACTCCTGAGTTTGCAGTTGAATCGCTAAAATCTTTGGTTGATGGTGGATATAACGTGGTGGGTGTAATAACCATGCCTGACAAGCCAGTAGGAAGAGGTTACAAACTTCAGCCATCGCCCATAAAAAGATATGCAATAGAAAATAATTTAAATCTACTTCAACCAGAAAAACTTAAAGATGATGGTTTTTTAAATAATCTTAAACAGTTGAAAGCAGATGTACAGGTAGTTGTAGCTTTCAGAATGCTTCCTGAAGTTGTATGGAACATGCCACCTAGGGGCACATTTAATTTACACTCATCACTGTTACCACAATATAGAGGTGCAGCTCCAATCAACTGGGCAATTATAAATGGAGAAAAGGAGACAGGTGTAACTACTTTCTTTCTTTCACATGAGATAGATACTGGAGAGATTATTTTTAGTGAGAAAACAGAAATAAGTTACACTGATAATTCGGGATCAGTACACGACAGGCTAATGGTTATGGGCGCAAATCTTGTGAAAAAAACTGTTGATGCAATCATTGAAGATAATATACATTCAATACCTCAAAATCAGCTATATATCAAAGACAATGTTCTTAAGTCTGCTCCCAAGATTTTTACTGAAACTTGCAAAATTGATTGGAGTAAAAGCAAAGAAGAACTCTATAATTTTATTAGAGGGTTATCGCCCTACCCTGCGGCCTGGAGTATACTAAATCGTTGTGATATCGGAGAACAGTTTCGATTGAAAATATTTGCAAGTGAAAGGATTCCCGATTCAAATAATAATATTGTAGCCTCCTATAGTCCGGGATCATTAATAACTGATAATAAAACCTATTTAGATGTGGCAGTTGGTAACGGCTTTATTCGTATTACTGATCTACAGCTTTCAGGTAAAAAGAGAATGAAAACCATAGACTTTCTTAATGGATATAAGCTGGATAAAAATGATCGACTTTTATAAATTATCTAGTCTTATAAACTTAATCATTTATGACGGTAAAAGAATCATTTAAATATCTTTAAATTAACAACGTATGATTTACCACTTATAATTCAACCCAAAACTCAACGTCTGATTTACCTGCCAATATTTAAATTCAGGATGTGGTGGCACCCCATCATCAAATCTCATATTTATATATAATCTGGTGGACAATGCATTGCTTAATGCCATATTCAGACTATTTTCAAACTCCATTTCAACCTTATCATAACCTGTAAAATAGGTTAGACGTGAATCCCAAGTTATATATCTAGTTATATCATATTTAATTATCGAAGTAATTGTAGTACCAATATCAAGGTTATAATTTTTATTCACAGAGATACCATAGCGCACAACATCAACAGAATCGTTTGCTACATATTTAAAATTAAGAGATATAGGGGCTAAAGCAAGATCCCAGCGTATACTTCTGCCGCTAATTTCATCTGATTTTTTCTCCAAATTAAACTTCAAACCAATACCGGCGTTTACGTAAAGAGGAGAAAATAATGCAGATCGCAATTGATTCGAGTTAGTTGGATATGAATGGAATAACTGAGATTTTGCCTCCAAATTCATTGAGTAAGACCACCCTTTAGCAAATGCATCTATTCCAAAATCACCATAATAACGAATCAAGTCTTCTCCTATGCGATATTTTCTTAGAGAGTCGTCGGGAGCATTAAAAACCGACAACTTCCACTCAAGTGTGTTGTTAAATTTTACTTTATCTTTATTATAGTTTGCCCTAACTATATGTATACTATTAATATTCAGATTGTTGGTTCCGCCCTTATGCCAATTTTCCGAGAAATAGTTTTGAGCAAACTGAAAAGAGTGTTCTCCAGAACGCACCCAGTATTTACGATCAATTGTAGTTAATTCCACATTCGGTGCTTCTAAAGAAAACATTGTCTCAGATCCTAAAAGCTCACGGAAAGGATTAAATGTATTCCGAACAACTTCGTCGCTGCTATCTATATTGTTGGGTAAAGAATCGAAGCTCAAAATAGAATAAGATATTCTATCAGGATATTCTACATAATAGTTGCGCCTAACCCTTTGAATAAAATCAGAGTGCTTTAGTTTGGGAGCAAAGGTCTTTTCCTGAGGGATCAATTTTCCTGTTTCATAATCTTTATCTGGATTATAAAATGACAAATCGCGTGGTAGCATCTTCCCATTAAAAATCACAGGTAGAAAAAGAGGATTGTAAAATAGAGTGTCACGAAAAGTTAATCCTCTCAATGATTCAGTATTATTGAAATGAACCGGTAATTGTAAAATACCATTTTCGTTTCTAAAATAAATTGAGTCAAGGGGGTTTACTGAAGAAGAATTCATCAATCTATTAGCATGCAATACGTTTATTGTTGTAATTGACTCATGTTCCGATGAGATGTCATGTGACACGCCTTTTTTCTCAGATTCTATAAAAAATGTAGCATTTGATTCTGTAGTTTGCTTTTTTATCTGACGGCTTATATCGGTTATATTTTCAAACAACTCCAAACTATCCGATACTTGGAAAGTTTTAGATGCAGTAATATTTAACGAAAAAACAGATATAATAAGGAATAAGGACAGTTGCTTCATACTTAAATATGTTTTGGTTAGGACTTTCGTCAGCTCACAGAGCCCTATCCTAAATACAAAGATATATAAAATAAAATTATTTAAAGGATAATATATCTTATGAGTTATACTTTAAGTAGAAAAAATGATATATTTGTATTAGAAAAATAAGAATAACTAATTCTATAAAACAATGAAAAAAATATCCAATCTTTTATTAATTGTAGTAGGTATAATCACACTTTCAAGCTGTTCTGGCTACAATAGAATGGTCGAAAAGCAAGAGGCGGTTACTGCACAGTGGGGGAATGTTCAAAATTCTTATCAACGAAGGGCAGACCTTATTCCCAACCTTGTAAGTACGGTGAGAGGCTATGCTGAACATGAACAGGAGACATTCACTCAGGTGACAGAAGCAAGATCCAGAGCTACACAAACAACAATAAGCCCTGAAAATCTTACAGCTGAAAGCCTTCAGGAATATCAACAGGCTCAAAACCAATTAAGCCAAGCATTGGGACGATTGTTATTAATTCAAGAAAACTATCCGGAGCTAAAAGCAAATCAGAATTTTTTGGCACTTCAAGATGAACTAGCTGGTACTGAAAACAGAATTTCAGTAGAGCGCAACAGATTTAATCTGATAACACAAGATTACAACTCCTATATTCGACAGTTTCCTCAGGTTATTTATGCCAGCTGGTTTAAATTTGAGACCAAAGCATATTTCGAAGCCTTACCTGAAGCTCAAAGGGCACCAGAAGTACAATTTTAATATATGCTTAAAAAAGAAGAGCTTGACAAAATATCTGACTCAATAAGGCTTGTAGAAAGTAAAACCTCAGGTGAAATTCGTGTTTACGTTGCTAAATACTGTAAAGGATCGCCGTTAGAAACCGCCTACAAGTTATTTCATCAATATAAGATGAATGAAACTGAATTATTAAATGGTGTACTTATCTATGTTTCAACTATGGATAATAAAGCTGCAATTTATGCAGATGAGGGTATTAACCTATTGACACACGAACCTGATTTCTGGAAAGAAACACTCGATTTGATGCTTTTTTATTTTAAAAAAGGCCTAATTAAGGAAGGGCTTTGTAAAGGAGTTAGCAAAGTTGGAAAAGTTTTAAAAGCACATTTTCCAGCTTCTGAGAACGACATAAACATACTTGATAATGAAGTTATTATTGAAGAGTAGATTTATTTTGACATTTTTATTCATAATACTGTCTTATGGAGTTTCTTCACAAGACATCCCTAATCCAATGATACCTTACCGCTTGGTGAATGATTTTGCCAACATTTTTTCGAGTAATGAGACTCGGGCTTTGGAACAAAAACTTCTTGCTTATAATGATTCCACATCCACACAAATATATGTAATAACTATCTCAGATCTTGGCGATTACCCTGTTTCTGATTACGCATTCCAATTAGGTGAAAAATGGGAAATAGGTCAGAAAAGCAAGGATAATGGAGCTGTTATACTCATCAAACCTAAGATAGGCAATAATAGAGGACAAGCTTTTATTGCCACAGGCTATGGTCTTGAAGCTCGGATTAATGATGCTTATACTGGAAGGATAGTTAGGGATATAATGATTCCATATTTTACAGATGAAGATTATTTTGGCGGTGTAAACGCTGCTGTGGATATTATCATTGAGCGACTGTCAGGAGAATTTGATACTGATAGGAATGAAGAAGAAGGTGTACCTACAATTGCAATAGTTATCTTAATTATAGTTGTAGCTGTGATATTAATCATTGTATTTGGTGGAGGTGATCAAAATATTAGTGGGGGAGGCCATCATACTACAACTTTTCCTCCAATATTTTTTCCGCCTACGTCAGGAAGACGTAGCGGAGGAGGATTCAGTGGAGGTGGAGGCGGATTTGGAGGTGGCGGAGGAGGTCGTTTTGGCGGTGGAGGAGCAGGAGGTAGCTGGTAAAATGAACAATAAACTTATAACAATTCTTGGACCAACAGCTAGTGGTAAAACTACCCTTGCCATACAATTAGCCTACAGTTTGAATGGTGAAATTATTAGTGCTGACTCCCGTCAGATATACCGAAGAATGGATATTGGTACTGGTAAAGACCTTTCAGAGTACAATATAAATGGAGTTAAAATACCATACCATCTAATAGATATTCGTGAACCAGGCAATAAATATACTCTTTATGATTATCAAAATGATTTCCATAAAGCATACAATGATATTCAGTCAAGAGGGAAGAGGCCAATACTTTGTGGTGGCACAGGACTATATATTGAATCAATCTTAAAAGGATATAACCTCCCTGATGTACCTGCAAATCTAAAGCTCAGAGAGTCTCTCAATAACATGTCGCTTACAGAACTTGCAAAAATACTTAAAAGCTATCGCTCTTTGCACAATACAACTGACACGAATACGAAAAAACGTGCTATACGTGCTATAGAAATTGCAGATTTCCAGTCAAAGCAAGACTTATCTAAATTAAAATATCCACCAATAGAAAGCATCATTTTGGGAATAAATATTGAAAGGGATTTACGTCGAAAAAAAATATCAGAACGATTGAAACTAAGATTGGAAGAGGGAATGGTTGATGAAATTGATAATATTTTAAAATCTGGTGTCGCTTTTGAAGATCTTGTATATTATGGGCTTGAGTATAAATTTGTCACACATTATGTGATTGGTAAAATAAGTTATGAAGAGATGTGCAGTAAACTTGAAACTGCAATTCATCAATTTGCAAAACGACAAATGACATGGTTTCGTGGTATGGAAAGACGTGGCTTCACAATCAACTGGATAGATGCAACTCTTCCTAAAGATAAAAAGCTGGAAGTAGCTCATTCTTATATTTAGATAAAATATTGTATTTTTGTGAGGAATCTAATTCCAAATAATTACATAAATAGATAATTAATGATTAAAGGAAAATTCCCTAACAATAAATTCGAACTTCTGGAAACTCCATTCTACTATTACGATATGGAGCTATTACATAACACCCTCAAAGCAATAATCAAAGAAACAAAGAACAAAGCATTTCACGTACATTATGCTTTAAAAGCTAATTCCAATCCACGCATCCTTAAAGATATATCATCATATGGGTTTGGAGCTGATTGTGTGAGTGGAAATGAAATTTTAAGAGCATTGGAGTGTGGGTTTACACCATCTAAAATTGTTTTTGCAGGGGTTGGTAAAACTGACAAAGAGATAAATATAGGATTAGATAATAATATTTTTTGTTTTAATGTTGAATCAATACCCGAGATAGAGATTTTAAATATATTAGCTGCAAAAAAAGGAAAGACTGCATCTGTGGCTTTAAGGATAAACCCAAACGTTGATGCACGTACCCATAAATACATTACCACGGGGTTGAATGAAAATAAGTTTGGTATAAATGAGCAGGATCTGCCTCAAACATTAAAAGTAATCGAATCATCACCAAATATTAAACTTATTGGAATTCATTTTCATATAGGATCTCAAATTACAGACCTAACTTCATTTGAAGATTTGTGTGTAAAGATCAAAGAGATTCGTAACCAATTTAACCAACGGGGGATTGAACTGTCAGTAATAAATGCAGGTGGAGGGTTAGGTATAAATTATCAACACCCTAATCATTTTCCTATAGCTGACTTCGAGTCTTATTTCAGATTATTTGATAGATTCTTGGACTTATGGGGTAATCAGACATTACATTTTGAGCTAGGTCGATCGATTGTTGCACCATGCGGAACATTAATCAGTCGCACACTATATGTGAAAGAAGGTATTAAGAAAAAATTTCTTATAATTGATGCGGGTATGAGCGATCTGTTAAGACCAGCTTTGTATCAAGCTTTTCACCACATAGAAAACATAAGTTCTGAAAAAGAATACTACCCATACGATGTAGTAGGACCAATTTGTGAGTCAAGTGATCTGTTTGCAGAGCAAATGATGTTAAACAAAGCTAACAGAGGAGATTTAATAGCCATACGTTCTGCCGGCGCATATGGGGAAGCAATGGCATCAAGATACAATTGTAGGGATATTCCATCATCTTATTTCTCAGACACATTGTAACTTTTAAGATTGCATAGTTCTTATTTATTAAATTCAAAATAGAAATGGGTTTGAGTTTTTCTAATATTGTTGGATACTCCATTTATGAATTTGTCTTGGGAGTACTTTTGTTTTTTTTCTTTTTAATTATATTGTTCTATAATCTTTCCGTTTATAGAAGAACTTATAGATATAATAAGAAAAGGATAGATATTACTGTTGATGAGAATAATCTACCTGGAATATCTGTAATTATAACCTCAAAAAATGATTCAGCACAGTTAGAAAAGAATCTTCCATTTGTACTAGAACAAGATTATCCGGATTTCGAAGTAATTGTAGTTAATAGTGGATCATCAGATGATACAGATACTATATTAAAAGCTATCAAGCAAAAATATCCTAGTCTATACCACACTTTTATTCCAGCAGAAGCTGATGAAATAAATGAAAAAAAATTAGCCATAACAGTTGGAATAAAAGCAGCAAAAAACGATATCCTATTATTTACTGAATCGTATTGCAAGCCATGCTCGCAAGAGTGGATAAGAGAGTTTGGAAAACAGTTCATTCAAGGCAAGGATATAATTCTGGGCTACAGTAATGTCCAAGTTCCCAGAAAGGTAATTTTTGGAAACTTCATAAAGTACGATAATATGATTTATCACATAAATTTTTTATCACGTGCAATTACACGTAGACCATTTATGGGAAGTGGACGAAACATGGCATATAAAAAAGATCTTTTTTATAAAAATAAAGGCTTTTCTTCTATTTTAGGTATAGACGGAGGTGAAGATGATTTATTTATAAATAGAATATCAAATAATCGAAATACTGACATTGTAATCTCTACCAACAGCATGACTGAAACAGATAGTGTTGAAAATTTTACCAGTTGGAGATATTTGAAATCAAAACACATGTATACAAGTCAGTTTTATAAGGGATTTTCTTCATTATTTTTTAAATTTAATAATTTCTCAAAATATTCCTTTGCAACACTATTCATAGCATCAATAACAGTTGGTATACTTAAATCAAACTATATCTTATTTGGATTTGCATTACTATTGTTTACAATTAAACTTTGGATTCGGTTGTCCGTAATAAATAAAAACAGTAAACTTTTCGGCACAGATAAATTTAATATTCAGTTACTTTTATTCGATCTAATACAACCCATAATAAATCAACAATTTATCAAATATGCAAACAAACGTAACCGCGCCATTTTGTCAGTTAAAAAGTGGTATAAGTAGTTTGTAAGGTTAAATCGGGTTAATCCGTTTTTTATTCAGTTAAAAGTGTTAAAAGTAACTCTTGTGAAGTTATATTTGTATGTTAATTGCGTTATATTTGGAGAAAAGATATAACAGTAATATAAAACTAGGAAATATGAATACAAATAAAACAAAAAACGTACTTTTCATTGTACTTATAGCTGTTGTTAGTTCAATTATCACTTTACTCGGATATAACGTTATATACAGAGATGCTATAAGAAATGCCTCTGAGACAACTGTAACATCTGAAGAAATTGGAGCATATTCGTCATCTTTCAATCAAGATAAGAGTATTGTGCTTACCAACCTCACAACATCAGAGGGTTATCCTGATTTCACAGAAGCTGCAAAAAGATCAGTAGATGGTGTAGTACACGTAAAAACAAAATCCATAAGTCAGCAGCAATATATCAACCCATTTGATTTTTTCTTTGGGTTTGGTGACCGTACACCTTCACAGCCTCGTGAACAGGTTGGATTTGGCTCAGGTGTTATTATATCAAATGACGGATATATTATAACAAACAATCACGTAGTAGCAAATGCTACTGAAGTATCCGTTATTCTTAACGATAATAGAGAATTTCTGGCAAAAGTAGTTGGTTCAGATACTCAAAGCGATATTGCATTACTAAAGATAGATGGTGACAGTTTTCCCTATCTGACATTTGGGAATTCAGATGCATTACAAGTTGGAGAATGGGTACTGGCAGTAGGAAATCCGTTTAATCTTACATCAACAGTTACTGCTGGAATAGTAAGTGCTAAAAATAGAGGTAACGTGATTAATGGTGATATTCAATCATTTATTCAAGTTGATGCAGCTGTAAATCCGGGCAATAGTGGTGGAGCTTTGGTAAATACAAGTGGAGAACTTATAGGAATAAATACAGCTATTTTTTCACAAACAGGTAATTTTACCGGCTATGCATTTGCAGTTCCAATTTCTATTGCAGGAAAAGTAGCAGCAGATTTAAAGGAGTACGGAGCAGTTCAACGAGCATACCTTGGCATTCAGGTACCTAATATAGAGAATATTAGAAATGAAGATCCTGATAGAGCAAGAGAACTGTCACAATTAAATGGAGTTTTAGTTGAAGATTTCTCTGAACGAAGCGCTTCACAAGCCGCAGGAATACAAAAAGGTGATATTATAACAGAAATCAATAATATACCTCTTCGTAATTTTGCTGAACTACAGAGTCAACTAAACAGATATCGCCCAGGTGACAAAATCAGTGTTACTGTTGAACGAAATAATAGAAAGCTTAACTTTAACATTGAGTTAAAGAACGATGAGGGCAATACAGAAATTACTCGTAACACTGATATTTTAAGCAGACTAGGTGCTTCGTTTGAACTTATATCAGATGAAAGAAAAGCAAGTATGGGAATTTCTAGTGGTATTGAAGTTACAAGTGTTGAAACTAACGGTCTGTTTAGAAGAGAAGGAATTAACAAGGGTTTTATTATTATGAGAATAAATAATACCTCTATAAATAGTGAAAATGATATAAGAACAATCGTAACATCAACACAAAATCGACAGGATAAAGTTTTGCTTATAGCTGGTTTTTATCCTAATGGAAGAACACAATATATAGCAATTGATCTGTCGTCTCAATAAAACCTGAGTTAAGTAACGTTAATTTTTGCATTTTCAGTAACAAATATATGTAGATAAATGTTCCTATAGCTAAGGAATTAGAAATATACTCTGGTTCCTTTGCTATATTTTTATTACTATTATGGATTTTCAATACGGGGGTAACAAAAAAAATTGTACTTTTGTTCTCCCTAAAGATTATTAAAACAAAAAATATTCAGAAGGAAAAAGATATAAATGAGACAATTAAAAATTACAAAATCGATTACCAATCGTGAAAGCGCTTCATTAGATAAATATCTACAGGAAATCGGTCGTGAAGATTTGATTACAGTGGAAGAAGAAGTGGAATTAGCTCAAGCTATTAAAAAAGGTGATCGTCAAGCTTTGGAAAAACTCACCAGAGCTAATCTAAGGTTTGTGGTATCAGTAGCTAAACAATATCAAAATCAAGGACTAAGCCTGCCTGACTTGATTAACGAAGGTAATCTCGGTTTGATTAAAGCTGCTGAAAAATTCGATGAAACTAGAGGCTTTAAATTCATTAGTTATGCAGTATGGTGGATTCGTCAATCTATACTGCAGGCGTTGGCTGAACAATCACGTATTGTAAGGCTACCTTTAAACCAAGTCGGATCACTCAATAAAATAAGTAAAGCATTACAAAAATTTGAGCAAGAAAATGAACGTCGTCCTTCGGCAGAAGAACTAGCTATAGTACTTGATATACCTGTTGAAAAGGTGACTGACTCCTTAAAGGTTTCAGGTCGTCATATATCTATGGATGCACCATTTGTTGAAGGGGAGGATAATAGTCTGTTGGATGTGCTGGTAAATGATGATGCACCAGTAGCTGACCGTACGCTTATTAATGAATCTCTTCAAAAAGAAATTGACAGAGCTTTATCTACTCTCACAGAAAGAGAAAGTGATATTATCAAAATGTTTTTTGGAATTGGATGTCAAGAGATGACACTTGAAGAGATTGGAGATAAGTTTCAATTAACACGTGAACGTGTACGCCAAATCAAGGAAAAGGCTATACGTAGACTACGACAAGACTCCAGAAGTAAATTGCTAAAAAGCTATTTAGGTTGATAAATCTAATATTAAAGTCTTTTATACGGGTCTGTGACAAACAAATGTAGAAAAACTGCACATAATCATTATTTTTTGGATATTTTTTACACAAAAAACGGTAAATGTGAAAATTAAGCTTTATATTTGCGTTTAATAGATTTAATGTTAATCAAATTGTATTGTTGCTGGTTAAATTATGAAACTATTACAGTTTTAAATTAATTTTTCCGAACATTTTTATAACGAGAGCGTTATAAATAAAATATATAAAATGTGTTCTGCAGCTAAATTCAGGAACATCATGAAAAAAATATCGAGTTATTGTAATAAAAAATGTTTAATTAGAATTGAAAAATTTATGAAAAAGTTTAGTTTACTTTTATTTACTGCTCTTGTTGCGTTTAG
>CAZURM010000031.1:19310-22161 GCA_964622945.1 uncultured Proteiniphilum sp. | reverse complement strand
CAGAAGTTTAATAAGTTGCTTGTAACGGGGTTGGTTGAGAATGATTGTGATGTTTGTGCATTAACTGAAATACCCAAAACGGTGGGACCAAGGTTTTTTAGCAGAAAAAGGGAGTCTGAGGATAGGGTAGAGTATATTTATTGTAGGAAGGTTGATATAAAGTTGATTTACAATATTTATGTGTTCTTGGCGGGTTTCTTCCTAACATTGAGATGGGGATTGACGCAGAAAAAGGGCTCTGTTAACTCTAAAATATTTGATGAAAACATAAATCTAAAGAATAGTAGGGCTGCGGTTTTTGATGTTTTGCAAACTGAGTTTTGCGCTGGTGCGTTGCTCGCTTGTAAGTTGTTGAAAATTAAAACTGTGGGAGTGGTAACTGATCTGCCTAGTTTGCCTGGCTTGCTTGCCGGTGGCAAAAGAACTGCTATACATAGGTTTGTAGAAAAAGTAATCAGCAATTATGTTAACAGCTTCGACTCTTATGTTTTGCTGACTGAGCAGATGAATGGTGTTGTTAATCGTAAGGGAAGGCCTTATATGATTATGGAGGGTCTTGTTGATGTTGACATGGCTAACAGTAGTGTGACAAATAATAGTGATGGCAGAAAGATTGTGATTTACGCGGGGGGGCTTTATGAGGAGTATGGCATAAGGTATCTTGTGGATGGGTTTAAGATGCTGGATGATAGCAATGTTGAGCTGCATCTGTTTGGTCATGGTGCTATGGTAAGTGACATTGAGAAGGAGATGAAGGAGGATAGTCGTATTAAGTTTTTTGGGATTGTGCATAATAGCAAGGTTGTGGAAGCTGAGCTGCAGGCTGCTTTGTTGGTGAACCCCAGGCCTACGGTTGAGGAGTTTACTAAATACTCTTTTCCTTCAAAAAATATGGAGTATATGGTGTCTGGGACGCCAGTGCTGACTACCGTTCTTCCCGGTATGCCAAAGGAATATCATGAGCATGTTTATCTGCTTGAAGATGAGTCTGCTGAAGGTGTCCACCGTGTGTTAAAAAAGCTGTTAGTTGATACGCCTGCAGAGGAGTTGAGGATGAAAGGGCGTAGGGCAAAAGAGTTTGTCTTACAAAATAAAAATAATATTTATCAATCTAAACGTGTTAAAGATTTTATAGAAAATGTCGGAATTCACAAATAAAACATTGCTTATTACGGGAGGCACCGGCTCTTTTGGTAATGCTGTACTGGAAAGATTTTTAGATACGGATATCGGTGAGATTCGTATATTTAGCAGGGATGAGAAGAAGCAGGATGATATGCGTCATAGGATTCAGAATGCTAAGGTGAAGTTTTATATTGGTGATGTGCGTGATAAGCGTTCTGTAGATACTGCTATGCGTGATGTTGATTATGTTTTTCATGCTGCTGCATTAAAGCAGGTGCCGTCGTGTGAGTTCTTTCCTATGCAGGCAGTGAGGACAAATGTGATTGGCACTGAAAATGTGCTGGACTCGGCAGTTGACTTTGGTGTTAAGCGTGTTGTGGTGTTGAGCACCGACAAGGCGGCTTATCCTATTAATGCGATGGGCATAAGTAAGGCAATGATGGAAAAGGTGGCAATTGCTATTGCAAGGTCGCTTGGAAATAACTCAAAGACAACGATCTGTTGTACTCGCTATGGGAACGTGATGGCGAGTAGGGGGTCGGTGATTCCTTTATGGATTGAACAGATAAAGTCAGGTAAGCCGATAACGATAACTGATCCAAACATGACGCGTTATATGATGACGTTGCAGGATGCTGTGGATCTTGTGTTGTATGCTTTTGAGAATGGTGAAAATGGGGATCTCTTTGTGCAGAAAGCGCCTGCCGTTACACTTGCCGTACTTGCAGAAACGTTGAAAGATCTGTATAAGTCGGATACCGAAATTAAGGTTATTGGCACTCGCCACGGTGAGAAGCTGTATGAAACTCTTGTTACACGTGAGGAGATGGCGAAATCAATTGATATGGGCAACTATTTTAGAGTGCCGGCTGATAGTCGTGATCTTAATTATGATAAATTTTTTATAGAGGGGCAGGAGGATGTTTCTAAGGTTGAGGATTATCATTCTCATAATACGTTCCGACTTGATTCGCAGGGTATGAAACAACTACTTTTGAAGTTACCGGAAATTAAAGAGGATTTGAATATTTGAACAAATGCAGCAAAATAAAATAACAATCGGTAATTATATTATGATAATTATTTTAAAATAGAGAGTATCAAAATCAACAGAAATAAAATATGAAAGTATTGATTACCGGAGCTAAAGGATTTATAGGAAAGAATCTGATTGCTGAACTAAATAATATTAAGGAGGGTAAGACAAAGGGGTATGGTTTAACATCTGATCTTGTGCTCTTTGAGTATGATAAGGACAGCGATCGGGCTCTTCTTGATGATTATTGTAGTGAGGCTGATTTTGTGTTTCACCTGGCGGGTGTTAATCGTCCTAAAGTTGAGAGTGAATTTATGGAGGGTAACTATGATTTTACTTATCAGCTCTTGGAAACATTAAAGAAGCATGGTAATCGCTGCCCGGTAATGTTGTCATCTTCAATTCAGGCTGAGCTTGATAACGCTTATGGTGTTTCTAAAAAAGCTGGCGAAGACCTACTAATTGATTATGGTAATGAGGTGGATGCCGACATATTGATATATAGATTTCCAAATGTGTTTGGTAAATGGTGTCGCCCAAATTATAATAGTGCTGTTGCAACATTTTGTAATAATGTTGCTCATGGGTTGCCTATTCAGGTAAATGATCCGACAGTGGTTATGACTCTTGTTTATATTGATGATGTTGTGAAGGAGCTTATTTCGGCATTGGAGGGAAACCCAAATAAAG
>CAZURM010000031.1:0-19210 GCA_964622945.1 uncultured Proteiniphilum sp. | reverse complement strand
GGAAGTCAAGATATAAAAGATGAATTGAATGTTAGAGGTGGTTTGTGTAAAGTGCCTGTGGAACATCGTATAACCTTAGGGGAAATAGTTGATCTTATATACTCTTTTAAGGATAGCAGGGATACTCTTCAATTGCCTGACTTCTCTGATTCGTTTACTAAGAAACTTTATTCTACTTATCTGAGCTATCTGCCTGAAGATGAGTTTTCTTATCCTCTTAAGATGAATGTGGATGAGAGGGGATCGTTTACTGAGTTTCTCAAATCGCACGATCGTGGACAGGTTTCTATAAATATCTCAAAACCGGGTATCACAAAGGGTCAACACTGGCATCATACCAAAAATGAGAAGTTTCTGGTTGTGAGTGGTGAAGGTGTTATTCGTTTTCGGAAGATTGATGAGGAAAAAGTGTATGAGTATTTTGTGTCGGGTGATAAGCTTGAGGTGCTTGACATTCCTGTGGGATACACTCATAACATTGAAAACTTGGGTGATAGAGATATGGTGACGGTGATGTGGGTAAATGAAATATTTGATTCGGAACGGCCTGACACTTATTTCTTACCGGTGTAATATATTATTTAACTGTTTGTCAATTATAAACAAATACTAGAACATATTATAGTGAAAAAACTTAAAGTATTAACAGTAGTAGGTACGCGACCAGAAATTATTAGGCTTAGTTGTGTACTGCAAAAATTGGATGCATCTGAGTCTATTGAGCATGTGTTGGTGCATACGGGGCAGAATTATGACTATGAGCTTAATGAGGTTTTTTTTGAAGATCTTGATCTTCGTAAGCCTGACCATTTTCTTAATGCAGCGGGTAAAAATGCTACTGAAACAGCGGGGCAGATATTGATAAAGATTGATCCTGTTTTGGAACAGGAGAAACCTGATGCTTTTCTTGTTTTGGGTGATACTAATTCATGCCTTTGTGCTATTGCAGCTAAAAAACGTCGTATCCCAATATTCCATATGGAAGCTGGTAATCGCTGTTTTGACCAAAGAGTGCCGGAAGAAAGCAACCGCAAAATTGTGGATCATACGGCGGATATTAATCTTACTTATAGTGATATAGCACGCGAGTATCTCTTGGCTGAAGGCTTAAGACCTGATAGGGTAATCAAGACTGGTAGTCCAATGTATGAGGTGTTGACGCACTATCTGCCTAAGATTAATGATTCAACAATACTGGAATCGCTTAATCTTGAAAAAAACAAGTTCTTTGTTGTCTCTGCTCACCGTGAGGAGAATATATCTTCTGAAAAGAATTTTTATAGCTTGGTTGAGATCTTGAATGGTATAGCTGAAAAATACAACTTCCCGGTTATTGTGTCTACTCATCCACGTACAAGAAATATGATTGAGAGTAAGGGTATTACATTTAACGAAAATGTGAAATTGATGAAGCCGATGGCGTTAAGCGATTACAATAAGCTCCAGATGAGTGCTTTTGCGGTGCTGTCTGATAGTGGCACAATATCTGAGGAGTCGTCTATTCTCAACTTTCGTGCTCTTAATATTCGAGAGGCTCACGAGCGACCGGAAGCTATGGAGGAGGCCTCTGTTATGATGGTGGGACTGAATCCTGAAAGAGTGATGCAGGGTCTTGTGCAGTTACAGTACCAGAACGTAGGTCCGCGTGACCGTTTTCCTGTTGAGAAGTCGCTGAATGTATCATTTCGACCTGTAGCCGATTACAGCATGCCAAACGTTAGTGATAAAGTGGTTAGAATTATTATTTCTTATACTGATTATGTGAAACGGGTAGTATGGGGTGAATAATGATTCCTTGAATTTGCACAATCAACATTAATAAATTATTATAAAAAACTAAAAATAATTACAAAAAAGATAGTATAATATATAGTGTCTTTTCAAAAAGAAATAATAAAACCTATTTTTGTCAGCAAATTGCTAAAAAATCTAACATTTCACCTATCTAATACGGATATTTGAATAAACAATAAACATACCTAAACGTTTAATCTCCATTGTTTGTCGATTAATTTAAATAGTCTGTCTATTTGATTTAAAGAAAAAAGTAGATGCAATTATTCTTGAAACGTGATATTTCATTTAAAGTGTACTAATACTTGTAGTATACAAGAAATAAAAAATACTCAAAATTTATAGTGTGCAAGATTTTGAGATATACTTAAGCAAAAGAAAATTATTAAAATATTGATTAAATCCTAATTTATAACTGATAAATATATAAGACACATGAGAAGGAAAATCGCATCGTTAATTTTCAGCCTGTTATTTATAGGCGTGATGCATGCTCAAGTACCGGAGATTCTGCCAGATACGGTAGGTATTAGTATCGAAAACAAAGATTTTGTTTATGTTGCCAAAAAAATGAGGGGTGAGATTAATGTTGATGGTGTTCTGGATGAAGAGGACTGGCAAAATGCTCAGCTTATGGACAATTTTTATCTTGTAACACCTGTAGATACCGGATACCCAACACAGTCGTCAATTGTAATGGTAACCTACGATGATGATGCTTTATATATTGGTGCAGTTTTTAATGATACTCTTCCGGGAAACAGAGTAGTTGAGTCGTTTAGAAGAGATTTTAGATTCAACAATAATGATAATTTTCTTACTTTATTTGACACTTTTAGAGATCAAACTAATGCCTATACTTTTGGTACTTCGCCATCTGGGGCTATCTGGGATGGAATTGTATCAGGACCACGTACCAACCTCGACTGGGAGAGTAAAGTGGAGGTTGAGGTAATGAACTATCCTGATAGATGGACAGCGGAGATTAAGGTGCCTTTTAAATCAATACGTTATCCAAATGGCAGCAGAGTTTGGTATGCTAATTTTGGTCGACTCGATCTGAGGGTTAATGAAAAGTCTGCTTGGGCTCCTGTACCGCGACAGTTCCCACATATGTCGCCTGCTTATACTGGCGTACTTATTTTTGAAGAACCTCTGCCTACTCCTGGTATTAATTTTTCGTTGATTCCTTATGTGCTTGGTGGGTTTAGTCGCGACTTTGAGGCAAATCAGGATACGAGGTATCGTAAAAATGTAGGTATAGATGCAAAGATTGGTTTTTCTACTTCTACAAATCTTGACCTTACAATAAATCCTGACTTTGCTCAAGTTGATGTTGATCAGCAGCAGCTGAACGTGGATAGATTTGAGCTTTTCTTCCCTGAGAAGCGTCAGTTTTTTCTAGAGAATCAGGATCTGTTTACTGCATTTGGAACTCGTGGGTTGAGCCCATTCTTCTCTCGTAGGATTGGACTTGATGCTCCTGTTCTTGGTGGTGCAAGGTTTACAGGAAAAATTGGTAACGATTTTAGATTGGGTGCAATGCATATAGTAACTGATAAGACAAACGATATGCCAATTCGTAATTATACGGTTCTGTCAGTACAACAGAAGGTGTTTGCACGTTCTAACATCAGCTTGATGTTTGTAAATCAAGAGCGTTCGGGAAGTGATCATTATAATAGAGTGCTCGCACTTGATTTTAATATGGCAAGTAGTAATAATGTATGGAATGGTAAGTTTTTCTATCATCGTTCATTCCAGCCTGATAATCCTGACAAGCAATTTGCTCAAGGTGCATCACTAGGCTATAGCAAATATAATTTCGACATAAGAGTTAACCAACAGGCTGTTGGTGAAAACTATTTAGCTGAAACAGGATTTATTAGACGAACCAATTATATTTCAATAACTCCTGAAATTACTTATCAGTTTGTACCTAATAAGCTTGTGGTAACTCATGGTCCTGTTGCTGAGCTTGAGTCTTTTTATACAATGGATTTTGATAGAATGGATCAAGTAATGGAGCTTGGTTATGCTGTCAACTTTAAAGAAAACTATAGTATAAAAACTGGAATAACAAATGAAGTGATTAAGCTGGATAGAAATTTCGACCCAACTCATGTTAGTAATGTTTTCTTGCCTGAAGGTACTGAGTATAAATATACACAGTGGTTTGTAGATTTGCAAACGAGCCCTAACAATCCTTTAAATGGTTCATTGAAGTACAATAAAGGTGGTTTTTTTAATGGTAATATTGATATCATTGATGCGACTGTGAATTACCGTTACCAACCATATGTTAGTTTATCACTTAATTCTATTTATACAAATATCAGACTTCCTGAACCTTTTCAGCATAATGATTTCTGGCTGATTGGACCTAAACTTGATATTACTTTTTCACCAAAAGTGTATCTGACTACTCAAGTTCAATATAATGAACAGCAGAACAACGCTAACGTCAACGTCAGGTTTCAATGGAGATATAAGCCAGTGTCTGACTTATTTATAGTTTATACAGATAATTATTTTGCCAATACTCGTGAGGTACGTAATAGAGCACTCGTACTGAAGCTTACTTACTGGTGGAATTAGAGATGTTTTTATTTTAATCTAAAAAAGACTAATTAGTTTGAGTGTCTTGGAAAGACATTTCATTACGTTTTTCTAATATGTAGGATGCTATGCTATGGACGTTGTCTATCCATATCTCGTTAGATGGGTCCATAGCATACTTGCAAATAGCTTCCAAAGTTGACAATAACGAAGTTTGTTCGCCTTTTCTGTCCATTTCATGTCCTACGAGGATTAGCCATTTACCAGTTTTTTTAGCTGATTCAATGAGCTGTCTTACTTCTTTAAATGATTTCCCATCTAACTCCATACCCATTAGTTGAGCCATATCGCAAAATAAAGGATCGTTAGGCCCTTCATCAAGCCAACCTCTGCCGGTATCAAACAGAGAAGCCACAAGAGGGATATAGCTTTTGGTATCTACTCCCCTGCCTACAAAGGACTGTCCGCATGGATAGGCAAAAGACATGGCCTCTATGCCCAGTGAGTCTCTAATGATATTTCCTGCAGTTTTTATATCCTCTTCCATCTGTTCTAACGTATAGCTTTCCAAATCATGCTCGCCAGTCCATGCGAAATTGCCCGTGCAGGGGTGTGATAATGTGTGGTTGCCTATTTCATGACCGTTGGCTGCTGCCTGACGCCATTTGTCTGTTCGTTCAAACATATTTTCAAGGGAAACATAAAAGGTCCCTTTTACATTGTACTTATCGAAAAGAGGTATCCCCTTATCTATCTGTGACAGACGTGCATCGTCGAAGGTGAGGCTTAGTCCCATTTTCTTTCCTTCAGGCCATTTAAATGAATCCTCTATATCTATCTCTGTCAGACTATTATCATGCTGGACGAAGTTTAACCATCTTCTATCTTTTTGGTTGCTGTTGTCAGTGCAAAAAAGGCAAGTAACCAATAATAGTACGGCAGTCAGTACAATTTTGTAATATCGCATATGATTAAAATTAAAACTTGAGCACCTTAAATTGTATTATGCAAAGATAGTTTATATTGTATGAATAAAAGTTAACGACTTCTGATATATAGTTAATATTATAAAAACAAATGCTCTCTATTGCTTTGAATTTAATCTTTATTAGTTGCAATGATGTTATTTTCTTTAAGATATGTTGATACTATAAATGATGTTTTCGTCTTTTAAATGTAGTGTTGATATAGTAATCTCTCTATAACGATTTAAGGTTTTTGGAGGTTAATAGACAATATGAAATAACAAAAACCATGGTTAAATAAATGGGACAGACTGAAATAAATAAGAGTTGTCTAAAAAAAGGCTGCTCTAATAGAACAGCCTCTTTTAAAATATAAGACAGATATTAATCTTTACTTCTCACTTTCATATAGCTTGGTAACTTGCCCCGGCTCTAAAGTTATATTGTATAGCTTGAGCTCATCCATATGTCCGACAAAACCATCCCATCCATCGGGTGTTCTCGACCATTCCCAACTCCATTCAGCATCAGCCTCAGCGTAGGTTGTACATGCACCAATCAGCAATGGAAGAACTTTATCATATTGGAAAGCACCTGTTCCTATAAGCCCTGGCTTTCCTGTTTCATCCCATTCCATTGTCATCTCTCCATTAACATAGAATATCAGTTTCTTAGCGGTTAGGTCTAATGTTACAACCAGATGTGTCCACTCTCCGTTAGGTGCAGAGAAGTCCATCTGATTATCAGCATCTACCCATCCATCTTCGTTCGTATGTATAGAGAAGAAGGGTTTATTCTGCTCTTGTAGTTGAAACTTCCATGAGTTCCAGTAGTTATAGGAGATAATATAATTACCCGGTCTTGTTGAATCAGGCATCACCCACGTAGCAATAGATATCTTACCTCCCAACAGATCATTGGCACTATAATCATCTATTCTGATGTGCGAACCATTACTAAAATAGGCTGATTTACCCACTTTACCATTCTCAAAGCTTGGATAATTGGTTGCAGTGCCAAATATCTCAGCTTCTCCTTGTCTTAGTTCTGCTGTCCAACCTTTTCCTCCTGTTTTAAACTTATTGTTTGTAACCTCTTCGTCGAATGTCATTTCCATTAATAGGGCCGACTCAGGAATCAACCCCAGCTCTGATGCAAGAAATACCTCTTTGGCACGTTCTACCTGAACTACCATAGCATCTACTTGGGCTTGTGTAGCATCTTCATTAGACGCAATTGCTTTAGCTGCCTCAACTACTCTCTTAAATTCATTAATAGCATTAGTAGGAAAATCAGTCTCCAGATCTGGTAAATTTAATAGAGCGCTACTCTCATTGATAATTGTCGTCAGCTCTGTTTTGTTTACTATCACCTTTGGCTCATCGTCATCGCTGCTACACGAAAAAAGAAAGCCTGATAGCAATGTGACTGCGAATAGTGCAATAACTGCATTTTTTAAATAACTCTTTTTCATAACATTAAAATTTTAAAATTTGGTGTAATAATTTATTGTATTGCGTGATTAGTATCTATTTCGGTTTGAGGTATAGGGAAATAGATGCGATTTTGATCATCCCAACGCATCTGATCAAAAAACCTGTGGAATTCAAACCCCAGCTCTTTGCGTCGTTCGTGTTGGATGACCTCCCGTAATGAGGTTTGATTTAATGCTGCAACAGGAGCTAACATGGCTCTTTCTCTGACTTTATTCAGCTCGATTATTGCCTCAGTTGTGCTATTGGTCTCATTTAGTGCTTCTGCCTTCATTAAAAGGATATCTGCATAACGAATTGCATGGTAGGGTATTACCGATTGTGCTTTTGCTTTGCCGGGAATCATGTCTTCATTATATTTTTTTACAAGATAACCGGTAGCCTCCGACCAGTCGGAAGAAAATACGGTGCTGTTAAACCAAGGCTGACCATCACGCCCGATAGAGACATCTAGTCGTGGATCAACCTCATCATCTATAGTCAATTCGTCAAATGCATCCACGTAGTCCTGTGTTGGTGCGTTAAAATAATAACCTCCTTCCAGAGATGGTGCAAACCATACATTAAGGTGATTTCCAAGAGACACTTGTTCATCATCTATATATCGCAGACCGAAAATAACCTCTGTGCTTTCCTCACTGCCTGCCACAAATAGATCTTCATAGTTCTCCTCAAGCTCATAAATTCCGATATCTTCTAAATCAGAGATATAACCTAATGCTTCACTATATTTCTTCTGATAAAGTTTGCTTTTTGCAAGTAGTGCCAGTGCTGCTCCTTTGGTAATTCTGCCCTGTTCCGCTACGTACATGTTGGGTAGGGCTGATGCAGCCGACTGCAAATCATTGTCAATAAGTGTATATACATTTGCTACACTGCTCAATCCCACGTATATCGTTTCAGTATTTATTTGCGGCTCTGTTTTAATTGGTATTTCTCCGTAAATATTTACAAGGTTGAAGTAAGCATAAGCTCTAAGAAATTTAGCCTCTCCAATAAGTCTTGCTTTAAGTGTTTCATCCATATTTATATCGGGAACATAGGCTATTACATTATTTGCTCTGGACACCGTTTCGTAGGTGTTAATCCAATATGTGTTAAGTACTCCGTTATCGGCACTGGCAGAATGATCGTCAATATCATTTATATCTGCTTGATCACCTGCATTTCCACCTTTAACGGCATCATCAGAAGCCACATCTCCAAAAATCCATAGCGTACTTCCATAAAGTGAGTTATAAACACCTGTAACTGCAGATACTGCATTGTCTGAGGAGCTGAAGAAGCTGTTAGATGTATACTGACCTTTCATATCCTCTTGCAGAAAATCATCACAAGCAACTGAGAAGATTATTATCAGGATAAAAGTGAATATATATTTAATTGTTTTCATAATACAAATATTTTTTTCTTGATATTAAAAAGTCAGATTCACTCCAAAAGTTATACTCTTGGCAACAGGATAAGTTCCCCAGTCGATTCCATTTGCTATATCACCCTCAGCGGCAGAGTTGGTGCTGACAGTCATTTCAGGATCTAAGCCATTGTACTTGGTGAAAGTAAGCAGGTTGGTTCCTGAGATATATACCCGCAGGTTGGTGATATCAAGCCACTCAATGGTGTTTGGAATGGTGTAGCCAATCTGTATGTTTTTGAGCCTGAAATAAGATCCATCTTCCAAGAATCTTGTAGAAGCCTTAACATTGTTTGCTTTTGCTGCCCATGATGCACGTGGTTGAGTGTTTGAGCTGTTTTCTGCAGTCCAATGTTCGTCATAAAACCTTTTTGTAACATTAAACCCGCGGTAGAATCCCTCAATATCATAATTTACCTGTGAGAAAATCTTTTGTCCAAAGGCTCCCTGGAAAAATAACGATGCATCAAATCCTTTGTAATCACCGGAGATTGTCAGACCGGTAGTGAACTTTGGTATAGAGCTACCTGCAAACACGCGATCATTGGCATCTATAACATTGTTATTGTCCTGATCAACATACTTCACGTCACCGGGAGCAATATTTCTTCCCTGATAGGGTGATGTTAATACCTCCATCTCGTCTTGGAAGATGCCTTCCATCTCATAAAGAAAGAATGAACCAATAGGATAGCCTGTCTCTGTTTTGGTAGCATAAACTCCCGTATCTACTCTTCCGCCGTAATAAGGAAGTTCAAGGCTGAGCACTTTATTATAGAGGTAACCTCCATTTAGTGAGATATCAAATCCCCCATCTCTAAACCTGTTACGATAGAAAATTTCAAGATCTATACCTGTGTTTAGCAAATTACCGTTACTATTAAGGTAGGGTGGACTTGCCTTTCCTGATGATGGTGGAAGTGAGGCAGGTATCAGCATATCTCTTGTAGTTTTGTAGAAGTAGTCTATGGTTACTCCCAGTTTACTACGTAAAATTTCAAGATCTATACCGGCATTAAACTGACTGCTCGTCTCCCATTTAAGATCTTCATTAGCTAGGAGCGATTGAGCAAAACCGTTGTAGCTTGAAGTGCCAAATGTATAGTAGTAGTTCGGAGTGTAGCGATCGAGATAAGCGTATAGGGGAATATTCTGATTACCAATAGCTCCATAGCCAACCCTAAGCTTTAGCTTATCGATAAAATTTACATCTCTCATAAAGTCTTCCTCTTCCATATTCCAACCGCCTGAAAACGAGTAGAATGTACCCCATCTGTTTCCTTCAGCAAATCGAGAAGAACCGTCACGACGAAGAGTAGCAGAGAGGTAATACTTCTGCATATAGTTATAATTAATATTGGCAAAGAAGGATAGTAGGCTCGACGACCATTCTGTTTGGCTATTGTTTCTTTTACTTGTTCCAAGTCCAAGATATACGAAGTTAGGATCATCGTTGGTAAACTCGCTTTCGCCAGCATAGAGCCCTGAACCACTATTTCTTATGGCCTCAGTACCTATCATCCAGCTGAAGTTGTTATTATCTCTTATCGTTCCACTGTGATTTAAAGTAGAGTTGGCAGTCCATGTGTTCTGCTTTACGGTCGATACGTTAAGACTGTTCGAGCTGTTTATCCTGTCGGCTGTTCCCCATGTTTTATTGAATTCACGCGCTTCGGTATCATTATAGTCAGTACCTGCTGTAGTGTTTATAAATAGGTTTGCCGGCAGTTTAATGATAGCGTTGGCAGAAACCAATAGCGACTTAACATCTCGTGTTCTGTCTGTGTTCTCTGCAAGTCCTTCAGGACTATAGCCATCTCCGAAGAATGAATTATATACAGGGTTGCCGTAATATTCCGAAGGTAAATCCACATAGTTGTCGTTGTTATCATAAACAGGAATAGCCGGATTACGGAAAAAAGCATATCTCACTATACTACCTCCCTCACCCGCGTAGCCGTCACCTGAGCTCGATACTAGTCGGTTTTTTGAGTATCCGCCGCTCACATTAAGTCCCAAAGTGAGCCAACTTTTCACATCGGAGGTTATATTAGAGCGTAAATTCAACCTATCATAATTTGTCCCCTTAATAATTCCATCCTGCTTATAAATATTGCCTGAAAGGAAGTACTGAGTTTTATCATTGCCTCCGCTGATAGTTAATTCATGCGAGTGGAGAGGTGCTACTCTGAATATCTCTTCAAGATGATTAACATCGGGGAAATCTTTCACCCAATCACCCTCAATAATGGCTCTTTTTACTATTGATGCAGCATTATCTGCTCTTGCAGCTTCGTTATAAAGTTCTATATATTGTGCTGTGTTGGTCATAGGGGTCAGGTAGCCATGACGTTGAAAGCCTACCTGTGCGTTATAGGTGATACGTGAATCTCCTGAAACGCCACCTTTAGTTGTTATGAGGACAACACCATTAGACGCACGTGAGCCATAGATTGCTGAGGATGATGCATCTTTAAGCACACTAATGTTCTCTATTTCGTTGGGAGAAATATTGTTAAGAGCTCCTTCCTGAGGGATACCGTCAACTATATATAATGGTTCATTGCTTGCATTTATTGAACCTATACCGCGGATTCTCACCGACACCGGTGCCCCTGGCGCTCCTGTTTGTGTTGACACATTTACTCCCGCCACTCTACCTTGCAAAGCTTGCTGTGCCGATGGAACAGGTGTTTTTATTAGTTGCTCGTTATCAACCTTGCTTATAGAACCAAGTATATCTCTCTTTTTCTGAACACTATATCCCACTACAACCAGCTCGTCCATCAGCTGTGTATCTTGAGCTAGTTCAATATCAATATTCGTTTCTCCTGTAGTTATATATTCTGTAGTAATATAGCCTACATACGAAACTCTGATTGTCACATTTTCTGCTACTGTGATTGAGAAATTTCCATCAATATCAGTTGTTGTACCTCTGTTGGTTCCAACAACCAATATAGTTACACCAATAAGAGGTTCACCTGTGGTTGCATCTCTTACTATGCCGCTCAAATCAAACTGTGTCTGTGCCGACAAAATAGTAGTAACAAATGCAATCAGAGTGATTAAAACTGTTTTTTTCATTGTATCTATTTTTTATAAATTGGCTTATTATCTGTACTGCTTCCTTCAGGTAGTTCAACTATCAGGGAGGCTTGATCTGCCGGTAACGAAATCCTGACAGCTGAATTGATTCCTTTAGCTAAATATTCATCGGATATCATGTCATAAAGGTCTGTCTTCCCACTATTCTGCGATATCTCATATGTTATTTCCCGAGTCTCATTGTATGGATTGTAAATAAGATAAACAGGATGCGAAGGGTAGGAGTAGAAGTCTGTAACATTGCAGTCAAGCTTAAGGATTCCATCGATGTCTGTTGTTTTAGTAATCGCTCCCAGTATACCTACAGGTGCGGTACTGTAAATGCTGAACATACTCTCGTCAGGGTTATTTGGATTCCATTTCGGTCCATCTCCTATGGCAACAGGGTGCACTCCTTTCAGCTCCTCCTTGCCATAATCATCTTCATATCTGAGCCCTTCATACGCAATTATTGAGTTGGTATAGTTCTGCATTCCCGGCAGCCACTGATTAGAATCAGGTATTTGATCGGGATAGAATAGGCGACTCGCATTTATATTGTTTAGCATCCATTTGCCTATAGCTCTTGCATATGATGGCTCATATTTTACCATTGGCACCAGAGGCATTGCCATAAGCACACTATTCATGAAAAAAGCATAACCGCCACCATCTGTAATACTGCCTTGAAGTCCGGCTACATCATACTCTCCCCATTTATCGGCAATAACTCCCCAGCCATACCTGCCATTTGGGTTTTTGTTGCCATCAAACACCCAGTCGAGCATCTTTGCAATATTATAATCAGTTTCCTCCTCAGCATTCAATCTGGCTGCTGTATATATACCTATTGGTAGAAGTATTTCGTAAAAGCAGCTCTCTGTCTGACTGTTAAGTGCTGATATTGCTGTTTTTGCTCGCTCAAGATATCTAGGCTCTCCAAATTTCATATAGGCAGCGTATAGTACATACCCATGTCCGCCCGCAGCATCTTGCTGAAGAGGGATATTATTTATCTCACCTCTCATACGTGAGTAATCGAAATATGAATAATTATAGTTTCCATCAAGTATGAGGTCAGCTTTGTAAAATTGTTCTGCTATGGTACGCTGAATATTTTCACTATTCTCAACCTCTGGAAATATATCGCACACATTATAGTAAAGCACATTGGGAACAACATCGTACCACCAGTCCCTGCCATACCCTCCGCCTAGTTTTGCTACGCCGGGGTTTGTATTGTTCATAAAAATATTCCAGCCATTGTCTGTGTTGAAGTAGTTTTGCACCATCTTAACATAGTTATACCCATCCTGATTAGTCTTATTGATTCCAACCAGTCCCGCACCAATAAGGGCAGACAGTGAGGTGAGGCTCTCATGAAACTCTCCGTTATTATTATCTACTCCCTGTCTGGCGTCATTTACAGCTGTGTACAGCCCGAAGGTAAACTGCGGAATATTCCTCTGATTATCATCCAGCCATATCATTGTTCCTGCCGGAAGGTTAGAGTTAAAATCAAAAACATAATTATCAAAGTCTAAAGCCCTCTGTTTCCAGTCGATTATCTTATAAGGCTGTGGCATATTGGGCATTAGCTCTACTCTGCTAATATTTATCTGTTCAACAGCATTATTAGGTCTCGGCTTGGGTGTTTGATTTACATTATCAGTGCACGACTGCCATCCAAACAGAATAAGCAGTATTAGGATTATCTGTAAAAATGAATTTTTAATATTTTTATTCATTACTATTTCAGTTTATTATTATTTGCAATTTATTTACCTGAATATTTAGTATCAATCTCCTTAATTATATGCGTGGCAAGAGGTAATGAGAGCAACTGTATGGCACCAACAATTACAAGAGCATACTTGAGTGCGAAGGTTTCCGATATCATATACGATAAGCCTATAAACAAGAGCATTCCGAATGCACGACCGGCAAACAGACCAATCTCGTGGCTCATAATGTATGTGTATTCGCTACGATTCTCTAACCTTTTCACAGCATCTATTGTCTTCATCTCTGTGGGGAAATATGCCAGATCATGAAGAGGCTGGAACATAACCTTGAAGAATACAAAAATGATGACACCTGTTGCTGAAAACAGTACAGCATTAAAGAGAGTTCCTATAAAAAAGATGATAAGCCCAAAACCAAAAATATGCATTCTATGCTCAGGCTTTGCTACGCGTCCTAATACATACACCAAAAGAGCTGTGAGTATGCCCGCAACACCCTGTATTATTCCTAAGGCACCCTCATCGCCAACCAGTCGCATGACCAGTATAGCGGGTGTTGTCACTAAAAATCCCTGTACCATTCCTTTAAGGCTTGCAAGGGCAAGAAATTTACGCCATAACACGTGAAATTTGAAGTAGAGAAATTTAGTACTGACAGGGTTTTTAAAATCACCTCTTGACAAAACTATGCATGAGAAAATACCTATTACAATAGCTATTAGTGTGACTATCTGATAACCATTGTTGATAGTCATAAATCTTCCAAAAAAATCTTTCCCGTTTAAATAGGTTATTATGCCTCCTACCGACAGCGGAACCAAGATGCTCCACATGGAGAAAAAGAATGATTCTAACCCAAAGAAATAGTTGCGATTATCATCATGGGTAGAGTTTAGAGTTAGCAGGTAACGGTTGGTCCAGAAGAATCCTGTGGAAAAACCTAATATCAGCCCTGCTGTTGCTATTACATATATTCCGATGCCCTCTATAAACATCATGCCTGCCATTACAATGGTTGATAGTATTATACCGAAGGCGTAGAGGTGACTGGACTTGAATCTCTTAAGTAGAAATCCATTAATTACTGATGCTAAAACCACCCCTATATACATGAATAGCTGATATATAGCAACGTATGAGGGGTTGTCGGTGTTTCGCATGATGTAGGCACCCACAAAAATCTCTATTATAGGTAATATTATCGCATATAACATGTTAGTTATAAGCAATGTTCTTATATTCTTAGAGTGCGACTTGAAGAAATTTACTTCGGTTAATAATCTGTTTGCCACTTTGTTTACTCTTTAACTAAATTTTTATTGGTAACCATAACTTATCTCATGTGGTGCTTCACCAAATATGTAGATAAAACAATCTATTTAAGAGAGTTGAAAATTTCATTAATAGATAATTTTGCACCGCATATCACCTCATCACTTGCACCGTAATACATGTTAATAGTATCACCATCAACCAGATGTCCGTTAGTGAATATCACATTGCCAAAGAACCCTGTTTGCTCATATTCGGCAATCGGCTCCATTATTGGATCTTTGCTGCGTGCCAAAACCTTAGATGGGTCTTTAATATCAAGCAGCAGTGCACCAAGACAGTAGCGGTTGTCACTATTTGCACCATGGTAGATCTCCAGCCACCCTTCTGAAGTTTTTATTGGTGCTGCTCCGGCACCTACTCTTGCTGAGTCCCAGTGGTTTTCACGTGTTACAGCTATACATTTGTGGTTGCCCCAGTGAAGGCGATCGGGCGACTCTGCCAGCCATATGTAGTTGCCACCTAACTCAGGACTGCTTGGTCTATGCAATGCATAATATTTGTCGCCTACCTTTTCTTCGAAAATGGCACAGTCTTTATTATGTGGGGGAAATATCATTCCCTTGTGATCAAATTGCTTGAAATCTTTGGTTATACTTAGCCCAACGCCCACAGCAACCGGCGACACCTGTGTGTATGTCATATAATAGCCATCCTCCATTGTTGTCACGCGACAATCTTCTATCCCGAATGATTGTAACTCGCCTTTGCCAAATAGCGGTGGGTAGTCTAGTTCCTCATGGAAATGTATGCCATCGTCACTAAAAACAAATCTGAAATATGAGAGTGTGGTGAGGTAGCTCTTCTCCTTATATTTTATTACACGTGGGTCTGAAGCATCTAAAAGCGGATCATCTTTGTCGATATGTGCCACCTCTATCTCATTTTCACTATTGTAAAATGGGAAGCTTATTTTGTCACTCTCCTGAGCGGGGCGTTCTGCTACCCTTAGTATAAGTCCTATTTTCCCATTAATATTAAATACCCCCGGATTAAGCAGACAGGCTATTTCCATTCCTTCAATACCGGGCTTTAAACTGGAAGGTTTTAATAAGGGGTTTTCCTTAAATCGTTTTGCAATATCCATACTGTTTATTTTTTATTTGTATTGATTATCAATTAATATGATTTGGTTCACTTTAAATGTATTGTATATTATTTTACTATAAGTATCTTATTCTTTCAAAATAGTTTACAATACTTACATTGTATTGATAGCATGCTTTTTTATGTAAAATTGTATACTTTTTCATATCATTTTGTAATGGAAAAATTGTATATTTGATTGAAAATTAAGTGTTATGTAATAAATATGTTATGAAAGGCCGACTGCTGTTCTTCTTGATTTCTCTATCATCATTACTTTTGGGTAATGAGATTTTTGACATCAGCTACCTTACTAATAACGATGGATTATCTAACAGCTCCATAAATATCATATATCAGGATTCAAACGAGATAATGTGGTTTGGCACATGGGATGGGCTCAATATGTATAATGGTATTGAGTTTAAGGTGTTTAAGCCTGAGTCGGGAAATCCTTTCAGCATAAGCAATAATATTATACGTGATATTGTTGAGGTAGAAAAGGGAACGCTTTGGATTGCTACAGATTTGGGGATTAACAGGTATAGTCTCCGTGAGGGATTGTTTAGGAGGTACTTGATTGATAGTCTGAGGTATGATATTACAAATGAGCATTCATTTCTTATTGCTGCGGATGCTAATGGCAATCTGATTGCCTCTGTTTATCAACAGGGGTTATATTACTACAGCAGGGGTGTTGATCAATTTTTGCCACTGAACACGGAAAAGGAGTTTAATATAAAAAATATTCTGTTTGATGATGATAATCATCTTTGGGTGCATACAAATGAGGGTGAACTGTATAGAATAACGTTCTACAATGGGTCTATATCTCAAGGGGTGGATGATATCAAAGAGTTGACGGCGTTGACAAACGTAAGTGTGCTGTTTCGAAGTAAATATCCTGAGCTTATTGTTCAAACGGTGGATCATAATATCTATCGATATAACTATGTGACCGACAGGGTAACACAGGTGATGTTGGATAATCTGGATATTGATGATGTGCTTGATATTGACTGGGTTGACTCGTACTTTTATTTAGGTACAAAAAAGGGTTTTTATCGTTATGATGACAATTTTGATGATATAGATCCAATTATTGAAAATAGCCCAATACTATCTGTTCACGCTGGTACTCAGGATATATTGTGGGTAGGTACGGATATGAGGGGGATAATTAAAATTGTACAGCCTAAGGATAAATTTGTTACCTATTCTCCAGAAAATATGCCTGAATTGGGGTTGAGTGCTGTTAGAACTTTTAGTGAGGATTCATCAGGCAATATGTGGGTTGGTACTAAGGGTAGTGGTTTATATTCTTTTGTGATGGATAAGAAGACAGGATTGCTTCAGATGAAAGCAAACTACACTGTTGAGCATGGACTAACCAGCAACTCAATTTATAGGATTGCTTCGGGTAATAACGGTGTTTTGTGGATAGGCTCTGATGGCAACAGTATCAACTATATAGATAGCAATCAGGGAAGGGTTAAGCGGCTTGTGTTCTCGGATGGACTGGAAGGTGAGATTAATCTTTCTTCTATATATGCGATTTTGGCTGATGAGGATAATACATTATGGGTCGGTACAAGTGGCTACGGGATGTATAAGCTTGACATCGACAGTAGTAGCGATCCTTTCACTATTGTCAACTATAAGCAGTATGTGTATAAAGATGAGGTTAATTCAATAAGTAATAATATTGTTTATTCTATTATAAGAGATGATTCTGCAGATCTTTTAATTGCAACGAGGGGTGGTGGGATTAACCGTTTTAATATTGTCAGCGAGACTTTCGATGTAATAAGATTTTCTAACGACAACCCTGATTATTCAAGTAGTGATGATGTCCTGTGTCTGTTTATAGATGGCAATGGTACTCTATGGGCGGGAACAAGCATGGGGTTATACAAAGTGAACTATGATGAGTTGGGTGGAATGCAGACTGTAAATTACAGTGAGAGGGATGGTATGCCCAACAACACTATTCACGGCATCCTGCAGGATCTGGTTGGTAGTTTATGGGTCAGCACAAACAGTGGTTTAGCAAAACTAAGTATGGATGGCGATTCTGTGATAATAACTTCCTACAGTGCGATTGATGGTTTGCAGGACAATGAGTTTTCCGACGGAGCTTATTATGTAAGTCCTACTTCTTCTCTATTTTATTTTGGTGGCATCAGGGGGTTCAACGAGTTTAATCCTCTCTCTGTGGTAGATGAAAATCATATCCCCATATTGCTGCTCGATGCTTTTTATGCAGACAATAGAGAGTATAATATTGCTGATTTCTTTGTTGAGAAGAATGGTAAGGAGGAGCTGGTTATGCCCTACGATATAAAGTCTTTTAGTTTTCACTTTACCAATGTAGATTATTTGACAGGTGAGAAGTGTGAGATCTCATACTTTCTGGAGGGTTACCATAGCGACTGGGTAAATATAGGCAGATCAAACACTATTGTATTCAGCAACTTGCCAAAAGGTAATTATTCGCTTAAAGTGAGAAATAGAAACGCTTATGGGGTGTGGAGTGAGTCTTCTTTCACTCTTCCTCTGAAAGTAAAGCCGCCATGGTGGGAAACGAAATTGGCGTACGTCATTTATATTCTCTTAATTGTCATAATTGCGTATGCATTGTGGAGGGCATTGAACTACAGGCTGAAAGTCAGAAAGTCTGAGGAGATTCATCAGGCAAAGCTGAGCTTCTTCACCAACATTGCACATGAGTTCTCCAACTCGCTGACTCTCATATATAGTCCCTGTGAGAAGTTGCTACTGGAGCGTCCCACAGATAGCATGATAAAGAAGTATGTGCCAATTATAAAGTCAAATTCCGAGAGGATGCAAACCCTCATACAGCAGCTGGTGGAGTTCAGAACTGCCGATAGCGGACACCTTAAGTTGAATTTCGAGTATGTTGATATACAGGAGTTGATCAGGTATATACTTGATAATTTTCTTGATATGCTCGAAGAGAAAAAGATACATTGCAAAATAATCTCTGATCCTGAATCAATAAAATGGGCTACTGACCGCGACAGTGTCGAAAAGATTCTGTTCAACCTGATATCCAACGCTGTGAAGTACACTCCTCAAAATGAGAAAATAGATATTGTTACTCAGATAAAAGATGAAAAGCTGCAGGTGTGTGTAACAAATACAGGTATTGGTATTAAGGAGGAGTTTAGGGAACGGATATTTGACAGGTTCGAGGTGCTCAACCGCTTTGAGAAGCAGGTGTCATTTACAATGCAGTCGCGACACGGCATTGGGTTAGCTATTTGCAAAAGCTTGGCTGAGGTGTTAAATGGACAGATTAGTGTTGAGAGCGATGGCGAAACATTCACCTCTTTTATATTGCAACTGCCTTCGGCACCTATCACTGAAGCTGCCTCTATTGTTACTCATAATATGGTTAATTGTGAAGACGAATCGCTTAATAATCACATGGATGACTCAGAAAGCGAGAGGGCTATGATTCTTGTTGTTGAGGATGATACGCAGATACGGCAATTAATAGTGGAGCTGTTTGAGGATAATTACGATATTATTGAAGCTGCTGATGGTAAGGAGGCGGTGGAAATGACCAACAAATATCTGCCTCATTTAATCATAAGTGATATTATCATGCCTGTAATGAATGGTGTGGAGTTTGTTAAGGCTATAAGATCAAGCAACCTAACAAGACATATTCCTGTAATTTATCTGACCTCAAAAAATGATATAGAGAGC
>CAZURM010000030.1:0-22604 GCA_964622945.1 uncultured Proteiniphilum sp. | reverse complement strand
CTGTTTGATCGAATGATCCGCCTCTGAGAGTTATGTCCGCCTGTACGCCGTGCGGCCCGCGTTGTGAAATATCTACTCCTGCTACATAGTTTAAAAGATCTTCAACACTCCGAACCGGAGATCGCTCAATCTCTTGACTTGAAATTAAGGTAACCTGCTTTGCCGCAAGATTCAAAGGCAAAGCGGCTTTTGAAACAGTAACCACCACCTCATCCAGCTCGGTTGTAGGGATTGAATCTGTAGCAGTTTTTGAGAAAATATGTTCAATAGGCTCCACAGAATTGGCAGATGCACTCATTAATGCACATCCAGATAAAACACCAATTGTAACTGCCTTGTGCAGGCTGTTGAACACACTGTACGATTTACGTATAAATCGTTTGAAACGAAACGTTTTCGTAGTGCTAAGTTGTTTCTTATTCATATTTTTTATTATTTAAAATGTGGCACAAAAATACGAATTAAACTTAAGACGTTTTGTGAAAATTACAATAAAAAGATAGATGGGTTAGGAGGAAATTGAATTAAGGAAAAAAGAAAAGTGAACACTGCCATACTTAAGCTCTCTCTTGAATTGAGGTAGCATTGAGAAATCGTGTGTTTTTGAATGTTCAAGAATAAATAGACCGTCAGGTTTGAGCAGACTTTTATCGAAGATCAACTTAGGTAGGATATCAGCTTCTTTTAAATTATATGGAGGATCGGCAAATATGAGGTCAAACTGTTCTTTACATGTTTCTAGAAATTTGAAAACATCTGCTTTAAGGGGATAAAGTTCATTTGCTTCAAGCTGAACTTTTGCTAACGAGATAAAACGCCAATGAAGATGCTCAGATTCAACAGAAACAACACGTTTACAACCTCTAGAAACCAGCTCCAGAGCAATACTGCCTGTTCCCGAAAATAAGTCAAGTGCCGAAGTATCTTCCCAATCAATCATATTGTTGAGAACATTAAATAATCCTTCCCTCGCAAAGTCAGTTGTAGGCCTTGCCTTCAATTTAGGTGGTACCTGAATTCTTCTGGATTTATATTTTCCGCTGATTATTCGCATAAGGCCGCAATTACATCTGTTGGCAATGAAAGCATTTGTTCACCTGTTAGAATCGTTTTTGGGTTCATTTCAACCTCCTTAACATTCTTAATAAGCCTCCTCAGGTCATCTATTATACTTAAGTAAGAATCTATTTCACCACTTAAAAACAGAGTATCTTTAGATTGATCCATTGCTAATTTTTCCCAAATGCTAGCTAAATAGTAAGTAGTATCAGGCTTATTGTTTGCAGGAAATGTGACTGCTGAAAGTAGTTGATTTTCAAAGTAGCAATATACTGAAACGAAGCTATCATGAAAATCTACAAAGCATTGTTTTCGATTCTCTTTATGTTTGAAATTATTAAAAACATGTAAAATAGATGATGAGTGATGTTTGAACTTCGGATTACTTAAGTTTCTTGATAGAAACGAATGCACCTCATCATTCATTTTAAAAACAACAGAAAGATCTTCAACTACGTTCGAATCATATAAGGTTATTCCACTTAAGTTGTGAAAGTTAAAATCCATAATTTCATTACATAGCTTTGAGTCGAAAAATGGTTGTGGTACAAGTGTAAAGTAAGGAGATACTATTACAACTGTTGTTTTAAAAAAAGGGTGACTAAAAAAGCCCGGATCAAAAATTAGTTTTTTTATATTTTCAGGGTATGATAGCTTATTGCTTAGGTCGGTTTGCTGAAAATGGAATATAGTAGGATCATTCGGGGAATAAAAATAAAAAGAAAATCCATTCGGAGCTAACCGAATGGATAAACTATATTTTTCTGAATATGCTAAATCTATATTTTCCGGTAGAAACATAAATTAGGTTGTGGTAAATAATTATTCCCAGTTACCTGCATTATTGTTAGCAACTACAAGGGAACCTACTTGCATTCCAGGGAATCTATCTCCAGGGCGATCAAGTACTTCTTGTATCTTCTGAGCAAGCAATTTAGCATCCAAATCTCCTAAATATACAGTGTAAGCAGTTTTTGCTTCAAACACCTGAATAGGATAACCCGAAGCAGTAATTAACGAATCTATACCCATATCGAATAATGTTCCGGGTGGTGCAAAAGGAACATATTTGAGCGAATCAGCAGAGAAATTAGTGCGATTTGGGTAAAGAACTTGAATAGCGGGTGATAATAGCGAGTCTCTTACTAATTGAGGAGCATTTTTCTCATCATCCCATAAACCGGCTGCTCTAATAGCAGTCTCGTTACCGGTATTAATAATTACCATAGCACTTGCATCAGTTAATCCTGCTTCAAGCTGAGCTTCAGTAAGGTCCCCTGATCTAACGAATGTAGCAATGTTTCCGTTTTTCACAAAATTAATTAATGTGTCAAAGCTGGCTGTGTATGTGCCGGTCTGTGTGCGTAAAGCAACTTGTGCTGTGCGGATATCCATCAAGCGCTGAATAACTGCCTGATCTCGTTTTGCGACTTCAGCATTGAAATCAATTGGTCCCTGGATACTTCTCCAGCTCACCCAAACTAAAAGAACAACGGCTATTGCTAAAAGCACTCTCATTACAACTTTCATGGACTTTTCTTTTTTAATTTATACTGTTTTAATATTGATTTTTTGATTTTAGACTACAAATTTAGAAAAAGAATAAGAATTATGCTACTTTTACAAGAAAAATTACCTAAAATAATGATAAATCACTTTTTTATAAAAAGAATTAATGAAAATTTCCCATTTAACCTTACAAAAGATCAATTATTGGCATTAGAAAAACTTTCTGATTTTATTTTTTCAGAAAGTGGTAGTCATATATTTTTACTTACTGGATATGCTGGTACCGGAAAATCGTCTCTAATAGGCAGTTTTGTTAAGACAATGACACAGTTTAAACAAAAAACGGTATTATTAGCACCTACAGGCAGAGCAGCTAAAGTTTTTTCAGGATATGCTGAACAGAATGCATACACTATACATAAAAAAATATACCGTCAACAAAAGATATCTGAAGGGACAGTGCATTTCTCTCTTTCTGAAAATCTTCATAAACATACACTTTTTATTGTTGATGAAGCCTCAATGATTAATAATGAATCTCCCGATTTTTCAGTTTTTGGAACGGGAAGGCTGCTTGACGATCTGATAGAATATGTTTATTCGGGGGAGGGTTGCAGATTGTTGTTAATTGGTGACGATGCTCAGCTCCCGCCGGTTAAACAGGAGAATAGTCCTGCGTTGGATAGAGGAATTCTTCAATCTTATGCACTTGAGGTTGAGGAAGCAACTCTAACAGATATTGTTAGACAGGAGGTTGAGTCAGGGATTCTTTATAATGCCACCTATTTGAGAGACTCATTAATGATGAATGCCACAGATGACTTTCCTAAACTTAAAATCAACAATTTTGCAGATGTGAAGAGAATAACCGGAAAAGATTTAATCCAATATATTTCTGACGCATATTCTAAAGATGGCATAGCGGAAACGATAATTATATCTCGTTCAAATAAACGGGTGAATGCATATAATAATGGTATAAGGAGTGGTGTTTTATATAGAGAAGATGAGCTTTCGACAGGTGATATTCTTATGATTACAAAAAATAATTATTTTTGGATTGAAGAGTATGAAAATCTTGATTTTTTGGCTAATGGAGAATTTGTGGAAGTAGTGCGTGTAAAATGGGAGGAGGAAATGTATGGATTTAGATTTTGTAATGTAGTTTTGTATCATAGTGAGTATGATATTGAGTTTGAAGCTAAAATCAATCTTGATGTTCTACATACAGAAGTGCCCGGATTGACAGCAGAGCAGAATAGTCAACTTTTCTCAAAAGTCATGGAGGATTATAATCATGTTACTCAAAAGAGATTAAGATATAATAAAGTGAAATCAGATCCATACTTCAACGCATTGCAAACAAAATATGGATATGCTGTTACCTGTCATAAAGCACAGGGCGGTGAATGGAAGAATGTTTTTCTTGATCTTGGTTACATTCACAAATCATATTTAGGTGAAAGTTTTTACAGATGGTTATATACTTCAATAACACGGGCTACTCAAACGTTATATCTTGTGAATTTGCCTGAAGAATTCATTGAGCTTTCTAAAATATGATTACTTTTGTATGATTCATGTAGTGAGCTATGCGCATAAAATGAGCAACCCAAGTAACCAATAATAAAAGTTATATAAGATGTCTGAGAATAAATCTTTATATTTAGTACAGCTTCTTAATGAGGTCGAATCCTTACATAAAAGTGTACAGGAGGTTTATGACAGTGGAAATTTACCATTTAATTTTCTAAAAGAATCATTTAATAAAACTCAGGAGATTAATAATATGCTGCATAAATTAGAATTTATGCAGATTGATGACTTGAGAAATAAAATGGAACGCTTGGTGGCTATCATTTCTGAGAAAGAAAATCAGGTGTCAACTGAGGATGTAGACCAAATTTCTCATCAAGTGGAAGAGGGGGAGGAGAATTTTAAACTCGCAGAAGTTAAAGAAGAAGAATATGAAGAACCTGATAAAGAAGTTTTACAGGAAAATATAGGAAATATATATGCTGAAGGTATAGTATTGCCTGAATACAGGAATCCATATGATTCTGATGAAAATAAATTAAAAAAAGAGGATACTCATATTGATGAAAATAATTACTTCAACAATATTGACAAATCGGAAAATAAGAAAAATAAAACAAAAAATGATTTTAATAGAGTGGTATACTCAATTAATGATACAATTAAAACATCTCCATCCGTAATAGATTTAAAAAGAGGAATTAGTCTAAATGATAGATTTCTTTTTCAACGTGAACTGTTTGATAATGACCGAAATAAGATGAATAACACGATTGAGAAACTTAATAATTTAGGGTCATACGAAGAAGCTGAAGAATATATTAGAGAAAATGTTTCTGTGGATTTGGAAAATCCAATAATAATAGATTTTCTTTCAATAATTAGAAAAGAATTTAAGTAAATAGAGAGTTCAGATGGGAAAACTGTACGTTGTACCCACACCTGTAGGAAATTTGGAAGATATCACTTTAAGGGCATTGAATGTGCTTAAAGAGTGTGATGTTATTTTAGCAGAAGATACACGCACGAGTAGTGTGTTAATGAAGCACTTCGGAATAGATACACATATGATGTCGTACCATAAATTTAACGAACATAGAACTACAGCGCATTTGGTTGAGAGGATGAAATTAGGGGAGATTATTGCATTAATCTCAGATGCCGGAACTCCTTCAATTTCTGATCCAGGTTTTTTGATTGTAAGAGACTGCATAAGTGAAGGTGTTGAGGTTGAATGCCTTCCGGGTGCAACAGCATTTGTACCGGCATTAGTGGAGTCGGGCTTACCAAATGATCGTTTTTGTTTTGAGGGATTTATTCCTCAAAAAAAAGGTAGGCAAACACGACTTAAACAGCTTTCAGAAGAAGTGAGAACAATAATTTTTTATGAATCACCTTATAGGGTTGTAAAAACACTCTCACAGCTGGCAGAAAATTTGGGAAAAGATAGGCCAGCATCTGTTTCCAGAGAGATTTCAAAATTATATGCAGAAACGATAAGGGGAACACTTGAAGAGTTGACAAGTTATTTTAAAGAAAACGAACCACGTGGCGAGTTTGTTATAGTGGTAAAGGGTAAAGATTAATAACAAAAAATATCGATTTATTTATAATTGTAAAATATAAATATTGTATTTATGAAAAAAGTATGGATTTTATTTCTTGTCATGGGGCTTATAGTTTCATGTACAAATGTAAAGGAGTCAAATGAATATAAGGAACTACAGGCACAACGTGATTCTCTTTTACTGCAATCTGCTGATGCAGAAAGTGAAGCTGCTGAAATGATGGCCGTTATTAGTGAGGTTGAAGCAAATTTTGAAAGGATAAGAGAAGCAGAGAAGTATATTTCAACACAATCTGCACAGGCTGGAGAAATGAGCCAAAGCACTAAGGATCGAGTTAATGATAACTTTAGAATGATAAATGAAATTCTGCAGCGTAATAAAGCACAACTGGATGAACTAAACAAGAAATTTAGTAGCAGTAATACTGAGCTGGCTTCCTTGAGAAATACAATCAGCAGGCTTAATCGTGAAATGCAAGAGAGTTCAGGAAGAATAGTTGAACTTCAGAATGAACTTGCTGAAAAAGATGAGCAGATTGAACGACTTTCGCAAGATATCATATCACTTGCACTTGAAACAGAGCAGCAATCAATCACAATTCAAGAGCAGGACAGAACTCTACATACTGCATATTATGTGTTTGGTACCGCTAATGAGCTTAAAGATCAGAAAATTCTATCGGGCGGCTTTTTACGTGCAACACGTGTTATGCAGGATACTTTTAATAAGGATTATTTTCTGCAGATTGATATTCGTGAGGTAACCAACATTCCATTATATGCTGAAAAAGCTAAGCTGTGGTCTACTCATCCAGACGGGACTTATGAGTTTGTAATAGGTAATGATAAAAATATCACCTTCCATATAACTGATACCCAGAGATTTTGGAGCCTAACTAAATATTTAATTATTGAAGTTAGTTAAATAGTTGAATTATAATAAATCGTACGAGATGATTTAATTATTATCTCGTAATCGGTTTTTTTAATATGATGTACGAGAGCTTATTTATTGATCTTGACGATACGCTGTGGGATATTCATTTAAATGGCAAGGAGTGCCTTGAAGAAGTTTACATAGATTATGGATATTCAAATTATTATCCAACATTTAAAGATTATTATGATGTTTATATGCCAAGTAATAATCATTTGTGGGGGCTTTATCGTCAGGGAATAATAAAAAAGGAGGAGTTAATTGTTGAGAGATTTCTGGTTCCAGTTAGAGAGTTTGGTATTAATGATCCGAAGTATGCCAAAAACCTAAGTGATGATTTTCTTGAAAGAACAACTCATAAAACCCGATTGATTGATGGTGCTATTGAGCTGTTGGATTATCTTAAACCAAAATATAGAATGCATATACTGTCAAACGGATTCAGTGAAGTGCAGTTTAAGAAGATTGAAAACTCAGGCTTGAGACCATATTTTGATAAAATTATCTTGTCGGAAGATGCTAATATCAATAAGCCTCATGCAGACATGTTTACTTACGCACTTAAAAACACCAATTCTAAACGCAATAAAACTATAATGATTGGTGATAGTTGGGAGGCTGATATTGTTGGTGCACGAAACAGTAAAATCGATCAGATATGGTTTAATCCATTGTATAACAAGCCGGTAGGTTTTGAGCCTACATATACAGTTGACTCTCTAATAAAAATAAAAGATATACTTTGATAATTTATAATGTAACATCATTGTCATACATTGTGTGGAATGTGTATGATAAATATTTTACAGAGTAAAGAGGAGTGAATTTGTTTATAACCTGATTATATAAAGGTGGGTTAGACTAAATATTAGAGAGATATATTCTAAAGCCTAGCCCGTTTTTCGTTTATAAAATAAAATCATTTTATGATAAGTGGGGTTTTAACTGTTCCACCCAATTAACAATACGTTCTTCTGTTAGTTCAGGTTCATAATCATCATCTAGTGGCAACCCAACAAATTTATCATCTACAAGTGCTCTAGAATATTCAAAGTCATACCCCTCAGGAGAAACATGTCCAATAACTGTAGCTCCTTGTTTGATTACTATCTCGTATAGGATACCTATAGCATCTACGAAAGAACTGGGATAAATGGAAGCATCTCCCATGCCAAATAGGGCTATTGTTTTTCCGGAGAGATCCATCTGCTCTAGCTTAGGGTAGAAATCATTCCAATCATCTTGAAGATCCTGCACACCCCAAGTTGATGCCCCTAAAATTAGTACATCATGAGTTGTGAAAGGCTCATCATCGCCATCGTAAATATCTACTAATGAGGGGGAGTAGTCTATGAGTAATTCGGCTATTTTTTCAGCTGCGTCCTTTGTGTGTTCTGTGCTTGATCCATAAATGATAGCTATTGACTTCATATGTTTTATATTTTAGGATTTCTTATTTGTGATTTTTATACATTATACTCGCAAAGATAGTATAAGTTTCAAAACTGCCAATTATTATCAAAACTCAGCAACTGATTTTTATTGATGTTATGAATTTAGTTTAATAGGAGGAATGTTATTTTGTGTCAGATTTACTTTTGTCGACTCTCTTTTTAATGGGTCTTTTTAATATCTTTTTACGGATACTTATTTTTTTTTCTCCTGTTTTTGTTGATACTCTTCTTCTTAGCATCAGTAAAAAACGTTTACTCGGATTGCTTTTCAGATATGATTCTATATGGCGGGCTCTTTTTTCTTCAAGTATCTGATTAATATCAATCAAAATACCAGATTCTTCTACATCGCCAAATTCATCATTAATTGAGGTCCCAAAGAATTTCATAGTAGTGGAAAGTGCCATATAAGCATTTATCAAAGGTGGAATATTGTACCCTAGCACACGTACCTCTTTATTGAGAATTTTGTAGTCTTCTTTGAAATTTTTTCCGCAAAACAGTTTATCCATTTTTTTTATGTCAGTTTCTGTTTTTAATGGTACTATAGGTTCAACCAGTTTATCTTTGTCGGGAAAGTGTTTGTTTAGAAAGTACAAAATCATATTACGTGCATCTTTGTTATATGTACCGTACATCGTCACTTTGCCGAAAAAATATTTTATTTGCGGATCAATAACTGTAAGAGCGCCTAGTCCATCCCATAGATTGTCAAGAGCAAATATTCCTTTTCTACCCATTAGGGTGGATTGATACTCAAGTGAAACAAAAGATCTGCCTAACTCTACAGTATATGGTAAGAAATCATTAATAAATTTATCTGAAAAATTAAGTAGATGAGCAGTTGCTAACATAGGCTTTCCTGTATCATCAAACTCTACATCTGAACCATAAATAAAGCGATAACCGCCAAGGATTTCTTCATTTTCAGGATCCCATACGATAAGTTGCTTGTAAGGAACTTTCATAGTGTCATATCGATCAATATCAGCTTCTAGTCCAGTACCTCCGCCATAATATCTGAATGCAATTTCACGAAGTCTGCCAACCTCTCTCATTAGGTTAGGCGAGTCGTGACTTGTAAAGACATAAATTTCATTATTAGCTTTGTTGGTTGATCTGACTCTTTTCTGAACAGTAAGTTCGGATTTGATCAAATTTTTATTTACAGGATCAATAATCTTTTCCATACTAATTTTACATTTTAATTAACTACTTCAGTGAGTATACAATGTCTTTGACATATTGCGCCCATTGTCTTGTAGTTCTTGTCTTATCAAATATCTGCCATGAAATTGGTTTACCAAAGGTAATAATGAATTGTCCATTTGTGTTTTTATACATCTCGTCCGGCAAATATATAAGTTCAATATTAAATTTTAATCCTAAAGATTTACGAATATTGGCAAAATTATAAAAGAAATTGGAGTTCCTTCCTTCAAAATGAACTGGGATTATATCTCTTTTATATTCAACGGATTTCACAATGAAACTTTTCATCCACTCTGTATCTGTAATTTTTCCATTTATCTTTCTTGAGCAGAGACCCGCTGGAAAAGTGATAATTTGATTATCTGAGGCATATGCATCATTGATAGCCTGAGCTGAGTTTTTAGCTTGTGTGCCATATTTATTAATTGGGACAAATATTGACTTTAATGGTTCTAAATAATATAATACATCATTAACCAGATATTTTATTTTACCTTCAAATTTCTCTCCTAAAACTGCAGACAAGCAGATTCCATCTAATCCTCCTAAAGGGTGGTTAGATGCGAATACGAACCTCCCATCCATGGGGATATTCTCTTCATTTTTTATATCTAAGGTGATATTAAATTCATTATCAACTAAAGCACGCATAAACTTAACACCTTCCAAATCTTTGTTTCTTTCAAGAATACCATTGATGTCATTCTGATGAACAGTACGCTTAAGGTAGTTTGAGAAAAACTTGGGTATTTTATTATAATATTTGGGTGCTTTATCCTTTAGAATATTATCAATATCAATTCTAAACGCATTGTTTGAATTCATTACTTTTTTGACTTCTAGTTTAGACGCAAATTTACGAAAAATAGCTGATGCTTTGTTAAGAAATATAGATTTTCTTATTTATTATAAGATATAAGTATTGTGTTTAATTTTTTAAATCTTGCAACATGCAGTATATAAGCATCTTAATGTAAGCGATTTAATTGTTGATAACTTTTTAGTGAAATAATGTGTGGAAATGTGGGGAAAAGTGGATTATTTTGTATTTTTACACCATTGATGTCTCTATTAATTGATTTTGATATTAAATGTTGCAGTTCTTAGGAAATATAGAAGCAAAAACAGATGCGAAAGGCAGAGTCTTTATACCTGTAATATTTCGCAAAAGTCTTCAAGAAAAAGGAGAAGTTTTTTTAGTCCTTCGTAAAGATATTTTTCAGAATTGTCTTGTTCTCTATCCTGGTAGTGTTTGGGAAAATGAAATTGAAACACTAAGAAGTAGATTGAGTAAGTGGAACAGAGAACAGCAACAAATCTTTCGACAGTTTGTGTTGGATGCCGAAAGATTAGAGATGGATGCAAACGGACGTGTACTTATACCGAAACGCTACTTACAGATGGTTTCTATCGAAACTGATGTCAGATTTTTAGGTGTTGATAACACTATTGAAATTTGGAAAAAGGAAGGATTAGAGAAGCCATTAGTTGAGCCAGATGAGTTTTCTTCAAAACTAGAAGAACTCATGGGAAGTTCTTTATAGATTACCATTATAGGGACATCATTTTATTTATTTAATTATATCCCAAAAAATGGATACTGACAACTTATACACGGACAAATACCATACACCAGTACTACTTAAAGAAAGTGTTGACGGATTAAACATTTCTCCTTTAGGGATTTATGTTGATGTTACATTTGGTGGAGGAGGTCATTCTCGTGACATATTAAAAAGATTAGGAGATAACGGACGATTAATTGCATTTGATCAGGATAAAGAGGTTTTTAAAAATGCAGTTTCAGATAGGCGTTTTACTTTAGTTCATGCCAATTTCCGTTTTCTTAAAAATTTCCTTCGATTATACGAAATAAATAGTATAGATGGTCTGATTGCAGATCTGGGTGTTTCATCACATCATTTTGATGACACAAATCGCGGGTTTTCTTATCGTTTTAGAGGAGATCTCGATATGCGTATGAATCAAAATGCAGATATTTCCGCGACAGATATAATAAACGAATATTCAGTAGAGAGATTGTCAGACCTGTTTTATAATTATGGAGAACTTAGGAATGCCAGAAAAATTGCAGCGGCTGTTGTTGAATACAGACAGTCAAAAAAAATCGAAAAAACAGATGAGTTTTTATCAATACTAAAACCATTTACAAGAAAAGATAGAGAAAAAAAGGTTATGGCACAGGCATTTCAAGCTTTACGTATTGAGGTAAATAACGAAATGGACTCTCTTACAATTATGCTCAATCAAGCGTTACAGATGCTGAAACCTGGAGGGAGATTAAGTGTAATATCGTACCATTCTATTGAGGATCGATTGGTAAAAAACTTCTTTAGAACAGGGAATTTTAAAGGACATCTTGAAAAGGATTTTTATGGGAACCCCCTAACTCCTTTCAAGTTGATAAATAAAAATGTAATTGTTCCTACAGAAGATGAGCAGTTGCAAAATCCACGCTCACGTAGCGCGAAATTGCGAGTTGCAGAAAAACTATAGGAGTTAATTATTAAAACATTATGAGTTACAATGAAATTTAAGTTCGATAACATACGCAAATCGTTTGTCCATGTTTTTGGAGGGAGTGTTCTCACTGAGAATTTTCTCCTCCATAACATGAGATTTATATTTGCACTGGTTCTACTTATGATTTTGTTTATTAGCCATCGATATATGATCCTTCAAGCTATGTCAGACATTGAAAGATTACAGCAAGAGCTTCAAGACGTCAGATATGAATCACTTACAATATCTTCAAGTCTTACAGAAGCTAGTAGACAAGGTGAAATTGAACGACGAGTTGAAGAAGCTGGCCTAGAACTAATTGTTACAAATGAACCAGTATATTTTATTAATTAAATAGTCGTCTTTTAGATAAACTTATTTAGAAGAAAAGATGAAAGAAAAAAATAAAAAAAGGAATAAAAAAAGGAGTAAAGGTATATTGGGAAGGTATGGATTAATCGTGTTCATTATGATGCTGTTTTCTGTAGCGATTGTATTTTCTGCCGTTAAGATCATGTTTTCCTCTGAAGGAAAAAAATGGAGAGAAATAGGTGAAAGGGAGACAGTTATCAGGGATAGAATCATTTTACCCAAAAGAGGCAATATATACACTTATGACAATAAGTTACTTGCATCTACAGAGCCTATCTATAGTATTTATATGGATTTTTGGGCTGATGGAATGCAAAAAGACACTCTTATTAAATATGTTGATGACTTAGCATTTGAACTTTCAAAAAAATTCCCAGACAGAAGCGCTGCACAATATAAAAGTGTGATAATGAATGGCTGGAATCTTCGTGAAAAAGAAGAAGAACAGATTCTTGCAAATAAAGCTATGGGAATTGATGAAAGTGTTCAGATTCGTTCAAGATATATAAAAATATTAAGGAATGATATTAATTATGTTGACTTGAAGGAGGTGCGTACATTTCCTTTCTGGAATCAGAGATCTAACAGAAGTGGATTGATTGCTGAAGAACGCAATGCACGTAAAAAGCCTTTTGGAGATCTGGCAAATCGTACAGTAGGGAATATTTATAAAGACATTGAAAAGGGTGGTGCAAGTGGGTTGGAACTAAAATATGATTCACTTTTGAAAGGAGTGTCTGGGGTTAAATTTCGTCAGAAAATACAGGGTAAATGGATGGATGTTGTTGAAGAGCCCGCAAAAGAAGGATGGGATATTGTAACAACTTTGGATGTCGATATTCAGGATATTGCTGAGCGAGCACTTAGGAGTAAATTAGTAGAAACTGAAGCTGAATCTGGCACAGCTATTATAATGGAGGTGAAAACAGGTGAAATAAAAGGAATTGTGAACTTGGATCGTATGAGTAACGGTAATTATGCAGAAGGTAATCCCAATGCATTCTCTTATATGAATGAGCCTGGATCAACATTCAAAACTATCTCCACAATGATTGCACTTGATGATGGGGTAATAACTCCAACTGATTCGTTTTATGTAGGTACAGGTCTTTTTCAATACAATAACAGGTGGGTTAGGGATCACTACTGGCGTAGAGGTCAGGATAGAGGGTATTTAACAGTAGCAGAAGGAATGGAGCTGTCTTCCAATGTGGTAATTAGTAAAATGATTCTTAAGGGATATGAAGAAAATCCTGAAAAATTTGTTGAAGGAATTGATAGAATAGGCATAAGAAAACAACTTACATGGGATGTTCCACTTAATGGTATCGAAGGTACTTCTTCAATTCGATTTCCTAATGATAAAAATAATTACTGGTCCAAGACTACGCTCCCTTGGATGTCTTTTGGATATGAGACACAAATTCCACCTATCTACATGTTGATGTTTTATAATGCAATAGCAAATGGGGGAAAAATGATTAAACCGTTTATAGCTAAGCAATTTATTGAGAATGGAAAGGTTGTAAAAGAGTTTGATGCAGAAGTAATAAATCCAAAAATATGTAAGGAGTCTACATTAGTAGAGATTCAAAGAATGTTGGAAGGAGTAGTGATAAATGGTACAGCACAGGTTGTGGAATCTGATTATTTCAGTATTGCAGGAAAAACCGGAACAGCACAAATAGCTGAGGGAGGCGGGTATTCAGGCTATTATGTCTCTTTTGCAGGCTATTTTCCTTCAGAAGAACCTATGTATACTATATTTGTTGGATTACGCAAACCAAAAGGTGTTCCGTCTGGTGGTGGAATGGCAGGAATGGTATTTAAGAATATTGCTGAACAAACTTACTTAAGAAAAGTGCGTCTAACTGTAGAAGATTGCGAAATAGACTCCACTTTACAAAAGATTCCAGAAATTAAAAACGGAAACTGGGATAATAATAAGAGAGTGTTGAAAAACCTTAACTTGTCTATTGGAAATACTCCCTCTAATGTAGATTGGGTGAAAATTGAACTTGACAGTATTAAGTACCAGCCTGTGGAACTTGCTCTGAACGGTTCTTTAATACCTGATGTTCGTGGAATGGGTGCTCGTGATGCCGTATATCTCTTAGAAAAATCAGGACTACGAGTAAACCTTAATGGATCGGGTAAGGTGGTTTCACAATCATTTAGTCCAGGACAAAAATTAGTAAAGGGAACAACTATTACTGTCACTTTGCGTTAGTCAAGTTTGCTTGAGCTATTATATGGCTAGCGAATACTGTTGTATTAATAAAATAAATAGTTTTAATCATATGAAATTAAGTGAACTGATTGAAAATTGTAAGGTCCTAAACATTCATGGTGATAAGGAAGCTGAAGTAAAGTCTATTACATCCGACTCGCGAAGTGTAAGTAGAGGCTCTCTGTTTGTTGCTGTTGAAGGAATATTTACAGACGGTCACTCATACATAGGAAAAGCGATAGAACAGGAGGTATTAGTAGTAGTTTATGATAAACCATTGATAGAAGAGTATTTCTCTCGTGTAACATATGTACAGGTTGAGGATAGTTCTGTAGCACTTGCTTTGATTGCATCAAAATGGTATGGGGATCCGTCTCAGCACATAAAATTACTGGGTATAACAGGTACGAATGGAAAAACGACTATAGCCTCATCTATATATAGAATGTTTAAATTGTTAGGTTATCCATCAGGACTGCTTTCAACTGTTGGTAATTATGTTAATGATGATTTTTATGCAACAACACACACTACACTTGACCCTATAACACTAAATAATTACTTGAGAAAAATGGTGGATGCCGGCTGTGAATTTGCTTTTATGGAAGTTAGTTCTCATGCAATCCATCAAAAACGTGTTCATGGTCTACATTTTACAGGAGGTGTTTTTACAAATCTGACACAGGACCATCTCGATTATCATAACAATATGCTAGAATATCGAAATGTAAAGAAATCTTTTTTTGATGAGTTGCCAACAGAGGCCTTTGCATTAACCAATATTGATGATAAAAACGGGTTAGTGATGCTTCAGAATACTAAAGCTGAGAAATACACTTACTCATTGAGGAGTATGGCTGATTTTAAAGCACGTATTTTTGAAAAACATTTCGATGGCAGTGAAATTGAGATTAATGGGAAAACACTTATTATTCAGTTTGTTGGAGTATTTAATGTATATAATATGCTTGCAGTATATGGTGCTGCAATGTTACTTGGGCTTGATGAAAATGAGATATTAAGGATGCTTTCAATGTTAAAGCCTGTAGCAGGTAGGTTTCAAACGATACGTTCTCCTAAGAGGTATACAGCAATTGTTGATTATGCACATACACCTGATGCTTTGTCAAATGTTTTGGATTCAATAAATGAGGTTCTAAGTGGCAATGGACAGGTTATCACAGTAGTAGGATGTGGTGGGAATCGTGATAAAACAAAACGTCCAATTATGGCTCGTGAAGCAGTAAGAGGTAGCGACAAGGTAGTTTTCACTTCAGATAATCCAAGGTTTGAAGAACCAGCGGATATTTTGCAAGACATGCTCGATGGTCTAACTGAAGAAGAAAAAAGTGATACTTTAACAATTACTGATCGCAGAGAGGCTATTAAGACCGCATGTGCTATTGCTAACCCAAATGATGTAGTTCTTATTGCTGGAAAAGGGCATGAAGATTATCAGGAGATTAAAGGAGTAAAGTATCATTTTGATGACAAGGAGGAGGTCGAAAAGATATTCTCAAATCAGTGATTATAATTTAATAATTAGGAGTGACTGACCATTATAATCAGTGATGAGGCTTTAGATGTAAAACATAAAAATAAAAATGGTAAATAAAAAAAGACAATGTTATATTACCTTTTTGAATATTTAGATAAACTTGATTTTCCCGGTGCAGGAATGTTTCAGTTTGTTATGTTTCGATCAGCCATGGCTGCTGCATTTTCATTACTAATTGGAATTTTTGCAGGAAAAAAGATAATTAGTAAACTGCAGAAAAAACAGATTGGTGAGACAATACGTAACTTGGATTTAGAAGGACAATATAGTAAACAGGGCACACCTACTATGGGAGGGGTAATCATCATTTTGTCCATATTGATCTCAATGCTGCTCTTCGGAAAACTTGAGAATATTTATATTATCCTTATGCTTGTAAGCACTGTCTGGTTAGGCACATTAGGATTTGCTGATGATTATATTAAGGTTTTCAAAAAGGATAAAGAGGGACTTAAAGGGAAATTTAAAATTATTGCACAAATTGGTCTTGGACTAATTGTTGGGCTTACTATCTACTTCAGTCCTGAAATTGTTGTACGAGAAAATATTGAAATTCGTATTGATAATGTAATTGAAGATGTAACCTTCAAAAGTGAAGATGTTAAGACTACAAGCACAACGATACCCTTTGTAAAAAACAACAACTTCGACTATAGATGGTTGGTTAGTTGGATGGGTGATTATGCCGATGACGCTGTTTGGATCATCTTTATTATTATAGTTATTTTAATTGTAACAGCTGTATCTAATAGTGCCAACCTTACTGATGGTCTGGATGGTTTGACTTCTGGATCGTCTGCCATAATTGGCGTGGCTTTAGGTATTTTGGCTTATGTTTCAGGACGAGTCGATTTTGCCTCTTATCTTAACATAATGTACATACCCGGAAGTGATGAGCTGATGGTGTTTGCTTCAGCTTTCGTTGGTGCATGTGTAGGGTTCCTTTGGTACAATGCCTATCCAGCACAAGTATTTATGGGCGACACAGGTAGTTTAACACTTGGCGGTATTATTGGAGTTTTTGCGGTATTAATTCACAAAGAGCTTTTATTACCCATTTTGTGTGGAGTATTCTTTGTTGAAGCACTATCGGTTATAGTTCAGGTAACATATTTTAAATATACAAAAAATAAATATGGCATAGGAAAAAGAATTTTTAAGATGACTCCCTTGCATCATCATTATCAAAAGCCAGGTGATGGGAGTATTGATGCTCTTATTCAAAGACCTAATATCCCATTAACGGAGCCAAAAATTGTTACCCGTTTCTGGCTAGCAAGTATTCTTTTAGCTGTGCTGGCTGTAGCAACTCTGAAAATGAGATAGCAATAAAAATGAATTAATGTGTTATGAATGAAAAATTGATTGTTGTTCTTGGTGGTGGCGAAAGTGGAGTTGGTTCTGCTATCCTTGCCCAAAAGATGGGTTTTAAGGTGTTCTTGTCAGACAGCAATAGTTTGAAAGATGAATATAGAGAGACTTTAAAATCATATAGCATAAATTTTGAAGAGGAAGGGCACACTGAAAAACAAATCTTAATGGCAGATGAGGTAGTAAAAAGTCCTGGCATTCCTGATTCATCACTTATCATACAAAAACTACATGAAAAGGGTGTTAATGTTATCTCAGAAATTGAGTTTGCAAGCCGTCACACATCAGCCAAATTAATATGTGTCACAGGTAGTAACGGTAAAACAACAACAGTCTGTTTAATACATCATATATTGAAATCAGCAGGATTGAATGTAGGTGTTGGAGGAAATATAGGTAATAGTTTTGCAAGACAGGTAGCAGAAGAAAATTTTGAATATTATGTTCTTGAATTAAGTAGTTTTCAATTAGAAGGGTTAAATGATTTTAGAGCTGATATCGCAGTGTTATTAAACATCACTCCTGATCACCTTGATCGTTATAATCATAATATGCAAGAATATATAAATGCTAAAATGAGGATTATTCGTAATCAGAGGCTTAATGATGCTTTTATATATTGGGAGGATGATCCGATAGTAACTAGAGAAATAGAAAAACTTAAACCTGAGGCAGTCCGTTACCCGTTTGGAGAGAACAAAAAAGATCGTACTGTTGGATATACTGAGAAGGGAAAATTATTTATTAATACTAAAGGAAACATTTTTAATATGGAACTGGAATTACTAGCATTGGAAGGTATGCATAATGTGTATAACTCTTTGGCATCCGGGATAGTAGCGAAACTTATGGATGTAACAGATGATCAACTAAGAATGTCATTAAATGACTTTCGTGGAGTACCGCATCGATTAGAAAAGGTTGCCACTGTCAGAGGTGTGCATTATATAAATGACTCTAAAGCCACAAATGTTAATTCCTGTTGGTATGCCTTGCAAAGCATGCGTAGTAAAACTGTTTTAATTCTCGGAGGCATAGATAAAGGCAACGATTATTCAGAAATTGAAGATTTAGTTCGTACTAAAGTAAGAGCGTTGATTTTTCTTGGAAAGAACAATACTAAATTACACTCATTTTTTGATGGAAAAGTAGATGAGATAAAGGATGCTCGCTCTATGAAAGAAGCAGTAGATTTAGCTTATATGCTTGCACGTAAAGGTGATATGGTATTGCTCTCACCATGTTGTGCCAGCTTTGATTTATTCAATAACTATGAAGATCGAGGCGATCAGTTTAAAGAAAATGTCAGAAGGTTATAGTGATTTAGTAATTGATTAGCTATTAGACCTGTAAATGATATAATAAAATTAATTATGCTCGATAATAATAATTATACAGATAATTCGACAAAATCCCAAAGGAGGCTTAAAGAGTCCGATTCCACATTAAGTGATTTTTGGCACAAAATATTTAAAGGTGATAAAGTTATATGGACTGTATTTATAATATTGTGTATTATCTCATTGGTAGAAATATTCAGTGCCACCAGTACAATTGTTTATCGTCAGCAAAATCAATGGGGACCAATACTCCGACATGCTATGTTTTTAATTGGAGGTGTTGGTATAATACTACTTATACACAATATTCCTTACAGATTTTTTTCTTCATTAATATTCGTTTTGCTTGGATCAATAGTTTTACTAATACTCACTCCATTCATTGGTGAGAGTGTTAATAATGCCGACAGGTGGATATCTATTATGGGGTTTACAATTCAACCATCTGAAATTGCAAAAATATCATTGATTGGAACAATAGCATTTCTTCTCAGTAAACAGAATGGAGAAAATGATGGTATGCTATTTAAGTGGATGGTTGGACTAATGATTGTTGTATGTGGAATAATTGCTATTGACAACTTATCTACTGCTATCTTACTGTTTTTAGTTTGCTACCTGCTCATGTTTATAGGGAGTGTGAAAATAATTCGTCTGTTAAAACTTGCTGGGGCAGGTATAGTAATGGTAGCTTTGTTTGTATTGATGCTAAGCATAATGCCTAGTTCTTGGACCAACTCAGGGCCTTTGAATCGTATGGATACATGGAAAAACCGAATAATAAATTTTGGAGGTTCAAAAGATATGTCCGAAGAGGAGTATTTCACAATAACAGACGAAAACTATCAGGTTGCACATGCAAAGATAGCTATTTCAAACGGCGGTGTATTTGGTGTATTTCCAGGAAATAGTACTGAAAGAGATTTTTTGCCTCAGGCTTATTCTGATTTTATTTATGCTATAATCATTGAGGAGCTAGGTGTTTTTGGAGGAGTATTTGTTCTACTTCTATATGTAATTTTACTTATTCGAGCAGGTATCATTGCAAGAAAGGTAGATAAATTATTTCCTAAATATTTGGTAATGGGGTCTGCGCTTATGCTATCTATGCAGGCATTTATTAATATGGCTGTAGCTGTCAGCTTGATTCCTGTTACAGGTCAACCACTTCCTCTTATTAGTCGTGGTGGCACATCAACCCTTATCACATGTGCATATTTTGGATTAATATTGAGTGCAGATCGTTTTGGTATAAGCAAGAAAAAAACAGGAGTGAGTGTAGATGAATATAATGATAAAGATAATGATGATTTTAAAAATTCCGACTCTTTAAGTCTGGAGACTGAGCTTATAAATAGGTTAGAAGACGAGGTGGAATTTGAAATTTATCAAGTATGAAAAAAATTATTATAAGTGGAGGAGGAACAGGCGGTCATATTTTTCCGGCAATTTCTATAGCCAATGAAATCAGCAAACGTTGGACTGATAGTGAAATTTTGTTTGTTGGAGCAAAAGGGCGTATGGAAATGGAGAGAGTACCTGCAGCGGGTTATAATATTATTGGCCTTTCAGTTGCAGGATTTGATCGTAAACACCTCTTAAAAAACATAAGTGTTGTAGTTAAATTGCTTAAAAGCATGAAAAAGGCACGAGCAATAATAAAAAATTTCAAGCCGGATATTGTTATTGGTGTAGGAGGTTATGCTAGTGCTCCGATTTTAAAAGCTGCGTCAGCTGAAAATGTAAAAACACTTATTCAGGAACAAAACTCTTATGCCGGAGTTACCAATAAAATGCTTGCAAAAAATGCTTCAACCATATGTGTTGCTTATGAAGGAATGGATAGGTTCTTTCCCAAGGAAAAAATAGTACTAACAGGTAATCCTTGCAGGCAAGATCTTATAATATCGGATGAAAATCGCAGTAAAGGTTATGAACACTTTAAACTTGATCCAAATAAGAAAACGATTTTAATGGTAGGTGGAAGTCTTGGTGCTGCCACATTAAACAAGAGTATTGTTTCAGCATTTGGCAAACTGAGTAAAGAAGGTGGAGTACAAGTAATATGGCAATGTGGCAAATTTTACTTTCAACAGTCTCAGAAGTTACAAGACGAAGGCAAAATACCAGCTAACATACATTTGTTTGATTTTATTTCACGTATGGATTATGCCTACTCAGTAGCTGATTTAGTGATATCTCGTGCAGGTGCGGGATCAATATCAGAGTTTAGTTTACTTGGAATGGCAGCTATTCTTGTGCCTTCTCCAAATGTGGCAGAAGACCATCAAACAAAGAATGCACAGGCTCTGGTTGAGAAGGATGCTGCTGTAATGATTTCAGATTCTCTTGCAGTTGACCAGCTTTTTGATGTTGCAATTGATCTTATACACAATGATATACAAATAGATAACCTGAAAAAAAACATCTTAAAACTTGCACAACATAATTCCGCTGAAAGAATAGTTGATGAGATTGAAAAGTTGATTTATGAAATTTAGTAATATTTATTTTATAGGAATTGGAGGAATAGGAATGAGCAATCTTGCTCGTTATTTCCTATCTAAAGGAAAAAGAGTAGGGGGGTACGACCGTTCAAAAACTACACTTACTGAAGCTCTTAGCAATGAGGGTGCTTATGTGCATTACGAAGATTCAATCACTCTTATTCCCGCTGAGTTTAAAGATAGAAAAGAGAGCTTAATTGTTTATACTCCCGCCGTTCCATCATCTCACAGCGAATTGACATGGTTTAAAGATAATGACTTCAAGATAATAAAACGTGCTCAGCTTTTGGGAGAAATAACTAAGCTCAGTGATGCAATATGCATAGCCGGAACGCATGGAAAGACAACAGTTTCAAGTATGACTGCTCATCTCTTGCACCAGTCGCATATTGATTGCAACGCTTTTTTGGGTGGTATACTCAAAAACTACAATACCAACCTGCTACTCTCCAAAAAAAGTAATATTACTGTTGCCGAAGCAGATGAGTATGATCGTTCGTTTCATTGGCTAACGCCATTAATTGCAATTATTACTTCAGTAGATCCGGATCATCTTGATATTTATGGGTCAGAAGAATCATATAGAGAAAGTTTTGAGAAGTTTACCTCACTTATAAGGCCTGGTGGACATTTTATATTGAAAAAGGGAGCTCCCATTACCTCTAAAGTAAATGAACTTGTAAAAATATGGAGCTATTCCGAAACTGCGGGTGATTTCCATGCTGAAAATATAAAGATAGGTAACGGTGAAATTCGGTTTGATTTCATATCACCAATAGGTAATATTAAGGATATATCGCTCGGAGTACCTGTCCGTATAAATATTGAAAATGGTATTGCGGCTATTGCTGCTGCTCAGTTGAGTGGTGTAACTGATGAAGAAATACGATTAGCAATGAACTCTTTTGAAGGTGTAGAAAGGCGTTTCGATTTTCGTATTAAGAGTCAACATATTGTTTACATAAATGATTATGCACATCATCCCAATGAACTCACTGCAGCTATTACTTCTATAAAATCGCTCTACTCCGACAAGATGGTAACCGCAATTTTTCAACCACATTTATATAGTCGTACACGTGATTTTGCAGATGAATTTGCAAAGAGTCTGTCTCTTCTTGAGGATGTGATTCTACTTGATATTTACCCTGCACGCGAAGCCCCTCTAGAGGGTATAACATCTAAAATAATATTTGATAAGATTCGCTCGGCGAAAAAGTTGCTTTGTAGTAAAAATGAGCTGCTTGAGTTGCTGAGTAAAAAAAATATAGAGGTTTTGGTGACATTTGGTGCGGGAGATATCGACTCTTTGGTACCCGACATAGAGAGTTTATTAATAGAGAGATATTTGATTAAAATTTAATGTTTATAAATATAACTCTACTTTGACCAATTTCGAAACCGCGTTTTAATATTTCATTTTGTCTTT
>CAZURM010000029.1:0-22785 GCA_964622945.1 uncultured Proteiniphilum sp. | reverse complement strand
CATTACTTGATAAAGCTAATACCTCAAGCTATGGTAATCCTGAAATAACAAAGGTAAATATTGGTGTAAGAAACAACCCGGGTATTTTAATAAGTGGTCACGACATGAAAGATATGGAAGAACTGCTTAAACAAACTGAAGGTAGCGGTGTGGATGTTTATACTCATAGTGAGATGCTGCCTGCAAACTATTATCCTGCATTTAAAAAGTATGAACATTTTGTGGGTAACTATGGCGGTGCATGGTGGAATCAAATTAACGATTTTGAGCACTTCAACGGAGTAATTCTATTTACAACAAACTGTATTGTACCTCCAAGAAAGGCTTCTACTTATGGTGATAGAGTTTATACTACAGGAGCATCAGGATTTGAAGGTTTTAAGCATATTGCTGACAGAGAAAATGGGCAACCAAAAGACTTCTCAGAGCTTATAGATCATGCGAAAAGATGTCAAGCACCAGAACAGATTGAATCGGGTGAGATTGTAGGTGGTTTCGCTCACAATCAAGTAATTGCACTTGCAGATCAGATTATAGATGCAGTAAATACGGGTGCTATACGTAAGTTCTTTGTGATGGGTGGTTGCGACGGCAGATTAAAAGGGCGTAACTATTATACTGAGTTTGCAGAAAAATTACCTAAAGATTGTATAATACTAACAGCCGGATGTGCCAAATATAGATACAACAAATTACCATTGGGTGATATAAACGGAATCCCAAGAGTATTGGATGCAGGGCAATGCAACGACAGCTACTCGCTGGTTAAAATAGCACTTGCACTTAAAGAAGCATTTGGACTTGACGATCTGAACGATCTGCCAATTGCCTATAATATAGCGTGGTATGAACAGAAAGCAGTTATTGTTCTTCTAGCACTCCTATCATTAGGAGTTAAGAATATTCACCTTGGTCCTACCCTTCCCGCTTTCCTTTCACCAAATGTGGTAAATGTGCTAGTTAACAACTTTGGACTGTCAGGCATATCCACAGTTGATGAAGATATGAAGGTTCTTATTGAAGATTAATTACTTCATAAGTTCATCAATAAATAATTGACATGGTTATATAACTTATAAAATATAATGAGCCAAATAACAAATAATTCAACAGTACGTAAAGAGAAGCTTAGGAATCTACTCCTTGAGCTCCATGATGGAGGAGATCCTGCGGTTTTACGTGAGAAACTGATTAAAGTACTAAAAATAATCCCCTACAATGAAGTGGTCGAGGTTGAACAGGAATTAATAAATAGTAATGCACTAACTGATAAGGAAATTTTTGAGTTCTGTGATCTACATACAGCTGTTCTAGAGGGAAGCATAGATCTCACAGGAGCGAAAGATATACCTTCAGGTCATCCTATAGACACTTTAAAAAAAGAAAACATTGCTATTTATGAGCAGGTAGAAGCATATAAGAAGATCAGTGATAAGATAAAAGATATAGGCGACTCTGAAATTACAGGCTATATCCTTCAATTACGAACAATATTCAACAACTTCTCTGACATTGATAAACATTACAAAAAGAAGGAGTTTTTAATGTTTCCATTTTTAGAGAAACATCTTATTACAGGTCCTCCAAAAGTAATGTGGGGAAAACATGACGAGGCACGAGAATTGCTTAAGAACTCTCACAAAGCACTTACATCACAAATCTCTAATGCCAATGATCTTAGAGATGTTTTGAAAAACTCATTAGACTTAACAGTTGAAATGATTGAGGGAATGATATTGAAAGAGGAGAAAATTTTATTCCCTATGGCAATGGACACGCTAAGTGAAGAGGAATGGTATAAAGTATATCAAGAAACACCTGAATTTGGCTATTGCCTGATTGATCCTGAAGACAAGTGGATTCCTGAAGGTGTTACCATTGTAGAAAAGGAGGAATATGTTGACTCTGATGGGATTCGTTTGTCGTCAGGTGCATTTAATACAGATGAACTTGAGGCACTTTTCCAATACTTGCCAATTGATATAACTTTTGTAGATAAAAACGATAAAGTAAGATTCTTTTCACATAGCCCTAACAGAGTATTTGAACGAAATAGGTCGATAATTGGTCGCGATGTAAGAATGTGCCATCCTCCAGGTAGTGTGCATATTGTAGAACAAATTCTTGAAGATTTTAAGAGTGGAAAAGAAAACAAAGCTGTATTTTGGATGTCAGGATTCCAAAAAGACAGGTTTATCCTGATAGAATATTATGCGGTAAGAGGGAAGGAAGGTGAGTATTTGGGTGTAGTTGAAACAACTCAGGATATCACAAATATCCGCAAACTTGAAGGAGACCAGCGTCTGCTATCTTATGGAAACAAATAAGTCGTATCCTTTTCACATCTGCTAATTAAAAAACAATTTATTAAATTAAACATTCAATTATGGCAACATATGAAAAATCGAAGGTTATAGACCTTGAGAAATCTATTGACTATGCTTCTGGTGGTGTAATTAGTAAGCAGGTTACAAAAAATAAAGCCGGTAATATTACTATTTTTTCATTTGATAAGGATCAAGGTCTTACAGAGCATTCAGCAAATTATGATGCTTTTGTTCAAATACTTGATGGCAAAGCAGAAATTATAATCGCAGGTGAGTCTTATCATTTAGAAGCCGGTGATTGTATTATCATGCCAGCTAAAATTCCTCATGCACTAAAGGCAACAGAAGCTTTTAAGATGCTGCTTACAATGATTAGAGGAGAAGATTAAGGTTGACTAACTCTTTAAAATAAAGTAAAACCGACTACCTATATCCTCTTTACTTTCAATATGAAGGCTGGTATTGTGCTTTTCGAGTAACTCTTTAGATACTATAAGTCCAAGTCCACTGCCCTGTTCACCAGAGGTTCCCAATCGTGAATTTTGAATGTCGATACGGAATAATTCATTCATGAGTTCCTCGCTTATGCCAATACCTGTATCACGTACTGAAATAATGTACTTGCCGGAATCTAATGGCTCTATTTCAAAAGTAACATTACCACCTTTATTTGTAAACTTTACAGCATTAATCAACAGGTTCAAAATTACTATGGTAAGCATATTGCTGTCGCCTGTTACTAATGCAGATTGAGGCATATTTACCTTAAAAACAACACCTTTCGCATCAGACATTTCCTGAATTGTACTTATTATATACTTAAGCTCAGAAATAAGGTCAAATAAAACAGGAATATATGGTATTCGATCTGTTTGAACCTTAGACCAGTTGAGGAGATTAAACAGCAGTTCGACTTGATTATTTGCAGATATAAGCAACTTTATATTATACTGTTTTATTTGTTCAGCATCCCATTTATCATAATTGTCAATAATAGGATCTGTCCAACGGTTAAGGTTGATATAATATGATGCGAATAGATAGATTGAGGCGATATCATCGTTGAACTTTTTTACTAATTTAAATGCTGCATCTTCTTCTAGCACATTTACTACAGAGAGGTGAAAAACATATTCACCTAAATCCTCATCAACACGGAAAGGAGTTAAATTAATCAACTCCTCCTTTTTAAAGACCATATTAGAAAAAGATAGCCGGAAACGATGTCCGGCTACCATATAAAAAAAATCGTTATTCAAAATAACTCTATTATAAGTTTGGATTTACACTGTTCCATTGATCAGTTGCAGGAATGATTCCCATAGAAATAACCTCATCACGCAATTTTACCAAATGGCCATAGCTCTGCTTAAGCTCTGCAATTTCTGCATCAGTACCTTTTATTTCACCATAAGAAACACCATTTTTATCAAGAGTAGTTTCCATAGCCATCATTATATGTTCAAAACCTTGACTATTTACATAGCATCCTGAAGGCCAACGGAAAGATTCTCCACCCATTGTTGCACGTATCATTTCTACTGATGTATAAGCAGGGCTCTGGAATGATGAACGTCCTCTAAGTTTGATGATGTTAGCACCACCTTTAGTTACACGAACCTTAAGGTCTGCCCATTGCTCTTCAGAAAGTGCATCTGTACCGATAAGGTCAGCTAAAGGTTTACCATCAACTTTAGCTGTTGATGCAAATACAGCCATTTGCTCACCATGACCTCCATAGGTGCGTGCATTTGTGACCTTATTTTGTGCCACTTCAAAATGTTTTGCAAGTTCACTCTGCAATCTTGTACTATCTAACGCTGCTAATGTAGTAACTTGTGAAGGCTTTAACCCTGAGTATATTAATGCTACCAATCCTGTAATATCAGCAGGATTAAATATTACGGTAAGATGCTGCAAATCGGGACAATAAGATTTAATATCTTTTCCTAGCTGTGCTGCAATTTCCGCGTTGCCTTTGAGCAAGTCTTCGCGAGTCATACCATCTTTACGAGGTGCTCCACCAGATGAAATCATATATTTTGATCCTGTAAACGCCTCTTTTACATCAGTTGAATATGTAAAATTGATATCATCGAAACCACAGTGACGCATCTCTTCAACAACTCCTTGTAGTCCATTTTCAAAAGGATCATAAAGACAGATATTTGGTGTTAGACGCATCATGGCAGCTGTTTGTGCCATATTGGAACCGATCATACCGGCAGCCCCTACAATTGTTAACTTGTCGTTCGTTAGAAAGCTCATAATTGATTCTATTTAAATGTTATTGATTCTGCTTAAATAAAGTATTTTTAGGGCATCAAATATACAAAATATTACCTGATCTGATAACATGTCGTTTTATAAAATTCACTAAAATATACTCTAATAGGCAATAAATGAAAAGAAATATGATGAAAAACAAAACATAAAAAAACCACCCTTATTTTAAGGATGGTTTTTATACTAAAAGTTAAAACTATTATTTAATTTTTTTATATCCATATACAGCTCTTTCACCAAGTTCTTCTTCAATACGAAGGAGTTGATTGTATTTTGCCATACGATCTGATCTACTTGCAGAGCCTGTTTTGATTTGTCCTGCATTTGTTGCAACAGAAATATCAGCAATTGTTGAATCTTCAGTTTCTCCTGAACGATGTGAAGTAACACTGGTATAACCGTTTCTATGAGCCATCTCTATAGCATCGAGAGTCTCCGTAAGTGTACCAATCTGGTTAACTTTAATAAGAATTGAATTTGCACAACCTTCTTTAATTCCCTTCTCAAGGAAATCAACATTAGTAACAAACAAGTCATCACCAACAAGCTGACACTTATTACCAATTTTATCTGTTAGTAATTTCCAACCTTCCCAGTCGCTTTCATGCATACCATCTTCAATTGAATCGATAGGATATTTAGTGATTAATTCTTCTAAATATGCAACCTGCCCTTCACGACTGCGTTTTTCACCATTTTCTCCTTCAAATTTTGAATAGTCATAAACACCATCAACATAAAACTCAGAAGCTGCACAATCAAGTGCAATTGTTACATCATCAGCTGGTTTATAGCCTGCATTTTTTATGGCAGTAAGAATTGACTCAAGTGCTTCTTCAGTTCCACCACTTAGGTTAGGAGCAAAGCCACCTTCATCACCCACAGCAGTACTTAATCCTTTATCATGAAGAACTTTCTTTAGTGCATGGAATATTTCAGTACCCATACGGAGTCCTTCTTTAAATGATTTTGCACCTACAGGACGTATCATAAACTCCTGAAAAGCAATTGGTGCATCTGAATGTGATCCTCCGTTGATGATGTTCATCATAGGAACCGGTAAAACATAAGTATTAGTACCACCAATGTATCTGTAAAGTGGTAGACCAAGATAATGAGCAGCAGCTTTTGCAACTGCAAGAGAAACACCTAAAAGAGAGTTAGCACCTAAATTGGATTTTGTTTTTGTTCCATCAAGTTCTAAAATTTTGGCATCAATCTGTGTCTGTTCAAGTACATTCATACCAATTAAAGCAGGAGCTATTACATCATTAATATTTGCTACTGCCTTTAAAACTCCTTTTCCAAGGTAACGACTTTTGTCACCATCGCGAAGCTCTAATGCTTCATTCTCACCTGTTGAAGCACCAGATGGAACCGCTGCACGACCAAATGCACCTGATTCTGTTAACACATCTACTTCAACTGTTGGATTTCCTCTGGAATCCAAAATTTCTCGTCCTAAGATACTTACAATTCTCATGTTGTTGTTGATTTTTTATTTGTAATAAATTTGTTTTACTGATATGAATTAATAAACGCTAAAAACCTACTGAGCTGATCTACAGCTCTATATCTTCAATATTTACTAATTATTTTTAAGACTGCAAAGATACATATATTTCCTTAAAAACTCTGTCTATTATTAATAAAGTTAAAAAGCACCATGGTTTACATACCCACACTTACTGTTTCAATTAATGCGCTCATATTTGAAGTAATAAGCTTTACTGAAATTGCCATAAGTATAACGCCAAAAAACTTACGAAGAATATATGCACCACTTTCACCAAGCAGCTTTTTCACAAGATCAAGATATCTTAATACTAAATACACAAAAATCATATTGATTAATACTGCGATAATTATATTAACTGTATGATACTCAGCTCTCATAGTTAATAATGTTGTAAAGCTACCCGGACCTGCTATTAATGGAAAAACTACCGGAAAAAGTGTAGATGAGTTATTTGCAGATGGATTATCATTTCTGAAAATCTCGACTCCAAATATCATTTCAATAGAAATAATAAGTAATACGATAGCACCTGCTACAGCAAATGAAGAGACATCAACTTGAAAAAGTTTAAGCAACCCTTCTCCAACAAAGAGGAAACTGATTAATATTATTGTAGAATATAAGGCTGCTTTTTCAGGATGTATTGTTCTTTTTTGACTTCTTAAATTCAGAAAAATTGGCACCGAGCCTGTTACATCTATTATTGCGAACAAGACCAGAAAAGCACTTATTATTTCAACCCAGCTAAATGCTAACATATAAAAGAATTCAGAGTATTGATAGAATATGCTTACAATTTGAGTGTAAAAATACTAAATTATCAGTAAAATATCAAACCATAGATTGAATTTTGTCAATTACAGTAATGCTTTTCAAAGACTTATTTTCATAATGACAATAAACTGCTACTAAATTATAGCTATGGAGTTTTGTTATTATTGTTTCACCGTTGTTTGTTTCATGTAATGAAATTTAATGAAAAGCAACTAAAAAAAGGTTCTTAAAAAAGAACCTAAGAAATATTTAAAATTATAGTTCTAATGCTTCTTATTCTATTGATGTTGCGGTTGCAGGACCATATTTATTATTTAAGAATTGTACAACCTCATCAGTAATATCATATTTATCTTTTGCATATAAGAGTGTACTTGTAGATATATTACTAAAAATTATTTCATAATTTTTAGTACGATTAAACTCTAACATTCTAACTTTTATTGTGTCCTCCATTTGAATATTTAATCTCTGTTGTTCAAGCATGAATTCTTGTGACAACCTATCGGCCAGCTGTTGATACTCTTGATTCATTTGTAGAATCCTATCTTGTTCCTGTTGCGCTCTTTCTTGGCTTAAGAAAGCATTGTTTCGTAATTTACGTTCAAATTCCTGAGCAGCTGAATTTATCTGATTTTGACGTTGATTGAGTGTAGCTCGGGTACTCTCTTCTTTCCTTAGAAGGGATTCATTCAAATCTTTCGCAAAATTGTAGTTTATCAAAAGAGAATCAACATTAACATAGCCAATTGGCAGAGCTATGGAATCATTTAGTAAAACAGATAAGTCTTTGCTACTGATTTCTGTGTCAGATTTATTTGATTTAAAAAAAAGTATGAAAAGAATAATGATTGCAATAGCCAATACTCCATTGACTATATAGTTAGTAATATCCTTCATTATAATAAGAGATTTTTATAAATTTTCGTTTTTCATTAATTTCATTACCGGACTCTCTCTGTGACGATATTCAGTATCTTGAGAAGTGGCACAACTTATACCTCTTTCCTGCATAGCCTTACTAGCTCCAATGTGTGTGTTTGGGAATTCTCCTTTTTTAGTAAAAAAAACTCGCACACCCATTAAAAGTATCGCTATAAGACCTATTGCAATAGCTATTATTATTGTTTGTAACATAACAATCCTTATTTTGTGTCGCAAAGATAGATTATTTACCCAATTAATCACATTTTTTTATTATTAAAGATGCTAAAATTATTGCACAAGCATTTTTTTTCACCTATTTTTATTGATTACAATTATTTAAATTTAAATTTACTATGTCAATAAAAAATCTACAGCCTTCTGCAATATGGAATTATTTTCATGATATTACCCAAATTCCACGTCCTTCAAAAAAAGAAGAAAAGATAATAGCCTATTTACTTGATTTTGCAAAAGAACACAATCTTGAAGCAAAACAAGATAGAGCAGGTAATATCCTAATCACTAAACCGGCTACACTTGGTAAAGAAAACCTTCCTACTATAATACTACAGTCTCACATTGATATGGTTTGTGAGAAAAACTCAGATGTTGAACATGATTTTGAAAACGACCCAATTGAGACAATTATTGAGGGCGATTGGGTTAAAGCAAATGGCACTACGTTGGGAGCTGATAATGGAATAGGTGTTGCTGCAGAACTTGCAGTTCTATCTGCAGATAATATTGCACATGGTAAAATAGAAGCTTTCTTCACTGTTGATGAAGAAACCGGGTTAACAGGAGCTAATGCTCTTGAAAAAGACTTCTTAACAGGGAATCTTCTTATAAATTTGGATACTGAGGAGGAAGGAGAAATATATATAGGATGCGCTGGTGGAAAAAACACAAAAGCATATTTCAATTATAAAAAGAAAGATGTTCCAAAAAATTATTTTTGGTTTAAAGTGACAGTCAAAGGGTTGCGAGGTGGTCATTCAGGCAGCGATATTGACAAAGGATTTGGCAATGCAAATATAATTCTAGCTCGATTTTTACATTCTCTTTACAGAAAAAAGTATGGCATGATTCTTTCAAAAATTGATGGTGGTAACCTTCACAATGCCATTCCACGTGAAGCATTTGCCGTAATAGGTGTAAAAGAAAAATACAAAGAGGATATTAGAGTAAAACTAAACATATTTCTAGCAGATGTACAGAATGAATTAAAAAATATTGAGCCTCAACTTGATATTCAACTGGAATCTGTTCAGATACCATCTCATAGATTTAATAAAAAAGTTACCAAAAATTTAATTCTTGCATTAAATGCATGTCCACACGGTGTTATAGGTATGAGTCATGAAATGTCAGGACTTGTTGAAACTTCAACAAATCTGGCGTCCATAAAAATGCAGCCTGATCATAATATTGAAGTTGCTACAAGCCAACGCAGCTCGGTTGAATCACAAAAAGAATATATAATAAATAAAGTATCATCTGTATTCAAGCTTGCAAATGCAAAAGTTGTTCATAGTGATGGTTATCCCGGTTGGCAACCAAATCCCGATTCTAAGCTACTCAAATTAGCTCAACGTGAATATAAAACACTTTACGGTAAAGATTCAAAGGTAAAAGCAATACATGCAGGACTTGAATGTGGTTTATTTCTAGAGAAATATCCAAATCTGGATATGATTTCTATAGGTCCAGATATGACTGATGTTCATTCACCTAATGAAAAAATGAAAATTTCCTCAGTTGCCAAGTTTTGGGATTTTCTGGTAAAAATACTTGAAAATGTAGATGAAGAAGTCTTGTAAATAAAAACCAGATAAAGTTAGTGTTAGCTCGTAAACTATTTATATTACTCATTTTATTGATATTATCTTTCACTGAAGTTGTATCACAAGACAATTTTCGTGTTATGTTTTATAATGTGGAAAATCTTTACGATACATATGATAATCCTTTGAAAGATGATGACGACTTTACTCCTGATGGATTCATGCACTGGACACCTTGGAAATACTGGACTAAACTTCGTAATATCACCAGTGTAATAACAGCTGTTGGAGGAATGCATTCACCTGCTTTAGTTGGACTTTGTGAGGTTGAAAACGATAGTGTGATTTCAGACCTAGTGAATCGTTCTCCACTAAGAGCTCAAGGATATGATTATATTATAACAAACTCACCTGACATTAGAGGAATAAATGTAGCTTTACTTTATCAGCGACATCAATTTAAGCTACTTGAAAGTGATGAGTATGAAATAAGTTTCAGTGAAAAAAAAAGGAACCCAACACGCAATATTCTTCATGCCACAGGTCTTATTATTAATGGAGATACTCTTGATGTTTTTATATGCCATTTTCCATCAAGAAGTGGGGGTCAGATGGAAACAGAGCAAGCAAGGATTGAATCTTCTGAAGTTCTAAGAAATAGGGTTGATAGTTTACTTACTAAACGTGAAATTGCAAATATAATTATTATGGGTGATTTTAATGATAACCCCAACAATATAAGCTTATCAGAAACTCTTAAGGCATATAAAGTAGACAATTTTTCAAATGGTGAATTATCAAATAATAATTCCGACATTTTATTATTTAATTTGTTTAACAGCGACACCTTTGATAAAGAGAGTGGAAGCTATAAATATCAGGGGAAATGGGAAATAATTGATCATATAATAGTTAGTGGTAATCTATTGAATGAAGAAAACTCTATTTATATTAAAAATAATCAAGCTTTCATCTTTAAAGATGATTTTTTATTAGAAGCAGATAATAGTTATTACGGAAAGAAACCCTTTAGAACAAATTTAGGCCCTCGCTATAATGGTGGATTTAGTGACCATTTACCTATTTATATGGACTTGATTATTAAAATGCACTCTAACCTTTAAATAGCTGATGTGTGTTTTTTTTTAAAAACTTTTATACTAAAACATTTAGCTTTATTCATAATTTAATCATACATTTGTATCCTCTATATCTTTTATAGGAATAAAAAACATAAAAATATTAGATAAAAACAATAATTAAAAACATTACAAATATAAATCCTATGAATCCTTTACTTATCAATTTAAACGGTTGGGAAATCCCTATTATAGTCTTAGTTGTTCTAATTTTGTTTGGAGGTAAAAAAATACCTGAATTCATGAAAGGCTTAGGGAAAGGCATAAATAGCTTCAAAAAAGGTCTTGCCGATATTGAAGAAGACATCAAAACAGATCCTACAGAAAATAAAACAACAAGCAGCAAATAAAAACTAAAAATTAGGGGTCCTGTAGCTTAAGGATATACACATGGCAGAAAAAGAAATGTCCTTTTGGGATCATTTGGAAGAATTCCGGTGGACTATAATTCGTATTATAATAGCTGTATTTGTTCTGTCTATAATTGGATTTATAATAATCCCATATATATTCGATTCGGTAATACTCGCTCCCCGAAATTCAAACTTTGTAACCTACCGTCTTTTTGAAAAAGCGGGTGAATTTATTCCATTTTTACCTGACTTCTCATCTGATTCTTTCAATGTTGATATTATTAATATTAACATGACGACTCAGTTCATGACATATATATCCTCTTCATTTTCATTTGGAGTATTATTTACTATTCCTTTTATATTATATGAAGTATGGAAATTTATTAAACCTGCATTATACGAAAATGAAGCAAAGGGGGTAAAGACAGCATTTGGTTTTGGGGGTATGATGTTTGCTGTTGGATGTCTAATTGGTTATTTTATAGTATTCCCTCTTATTTTCCGATTCCTGATAACTTTTGAGTTAAGCCATTCTATTGTTAATACAATTTCACTAGATTCATATATGAGTAATTTTTATACACTCATATTAATAATGGGTCTAGTTTTTGAGTTGCCATTAGTGTTTTGGTTACTTTCTAACCTAGGATTAATTTACCGATCATTTTTTAGAAAATTTCGCAGACACGCAATCGTAGGTTCATTAATAGCTGCTGCACTCATCACTCCTTCGGGAGATCCATTTTCACTGTTTGTTGTGACTATACCTATTTATGCTTTATGGGAGATTAGTGCATTCGTTGTAAAAAAAGATCCTCCTGAAGACGAGGAAGAACTGCCTGCAATAATTGATTGACATTAATATACTACTATATTATCAAAAAATGTGAAACGTTAACTTCACAAATATTTTATCTGGCAGCTATCACTTCAATTTCCACTAATGCATTCTTTGGTAGTGCTTTTACTGCAACAGTAGATCTTGCTGGAAAATAGTCTTTGAATTGAGAAGTATACACTGCATTCATATCATCAAAGAGTGACATATCATTTAAAAACACAGTAGTTTTTACAACATGTTCAATATTCATTTCAGCAGCAAAAAGAACTGCTTTTATATTTATAAAAATTTGGGTTGTTTGTTCCTTTATACTTTCTGCTACTAAATTACCTGTGGCAGGATCAATTGGTAACATACCAGATAAAAACAACATACCATTAATTTCAATTGCTTGGCTATATGGACCTATAGCTTCTGGGGCGTTTTTTGTAGATATAACTTTTTTCATTTTAGAATTAATGTAATGTTTAATAATATTTCAATATTAAATAACTGAAAAAATCAAATGTTTCTTTGCCGTAAAACTTCATATATCATAACACCTGCAGCCACTGACACATTCAATGATTTTATATTTCCCATTTGAGGTAATTTAACAAGTTTGTCACTTATCCTAAGATGTTCAGGAGCGATTCCCATATCTTCAGATCCCATTAATAAAGCAACAGGTGTTGAGAGATCAATTTTAGTATAAAGTTCTGCAGCTTTTTCTGTAGCAGCAACTACTTTAAGACCACTATTTCTTAAAAATATAATTGCTTCTTTTAAATTTCTCTCACGACACACAGGCAAAGAATGTAAAGCTCCAGCTGACGTTTTGATAGCATCTGCATTTACAGAGACACTACCTTTTGAAGGAATAACTATAGCATCTACACCTGCAACTTCGCAAGTACGTGCTATTGCTCCAAAATTACGGACATCTGTAATTCCGTCTAAAATAAGAATAAATGGATTTTTTCCTTCTTCAAACAAAAATGGAATAATATTCTCTAGTTTTTGATAAGTTACTGCAGAAGTAAATGCAATTACACCCTGATGGTTTTTTCTCGTAATCCGATCTATACGTTCTAGCGGAACTCTTTGCATTGGTATTTCATAATTTCTTAAAAGATGTACTAATTCGCTAAATAATTCACTGGACAGTTCTCTCTTAACCAATACTTTATCTATATCTTTACCTGCTTCAACTGCCTCTATTACAGCACGAATGCCAAAGATCATTTCTTTTTCTTTCATATTTATTATTCTGATTGTATACCTAGAATTGCTTTAGCATTGTCTATAGCTTCGGATGTTATTTTAGAGCCACTTAACATTTGAGCAATTTCCTCAATTCTTTCGGATTTGGATAATTTTTTAATTTTAGTTGTAACTTTATTTTGAACTTCCTCTTTATATACAACAAAATGAGTATCCCCCTTTGATGCAATTTGAGGCAGATGTGTAATAGCAATTACCTGCATATCGCGACTCATTTGTCTCATGATAGTTCCTAATCTGTCAGCAATTTCTCCTGATGTTCCAGTATCTATTTCATCAAAAATAATTGTGGGCAAATCTGTTGCACCTGCAATCATTGCTTTCAGACAAAGCATCAAGCGAGATATCTCGCCTCCAGATGCGACTTCAGAAACTGGTTGTAAGGCACTGTTTTTATTTGCTGAAAATAGAAACTCAAGATTATCAATACCTGTTTTATCTGGAATTGTTTTTTCTTCGAATTTACATTTAAAGCGACTATTTGCTATCTTCAAATAACTCAACCTTTCTGTAAGCTCTTTTTCTATTGCAGGAACTGCATTTTTTCTCTTTCTACTCAACATCTCCCCCTTCTCTAACATTAAAGTTTTCTTTTCGTATACCTCCCTGTCGAGTAATAAAATTTTTTCTTCTAATGAGTTTATATTATTTATTTGCAACGCAATCTCATCACGACGTGATATCAACTCATTAACTGTTGTTACTGAATGTTTTTTTTGTAGTCCGTAGATATCACTCAGTCTGTTTTCAATCAATTGTTGTCGTTTCGGATTAAAATCAATTTCTTCAAAATAATTTGAAACATCTCCAAGAACATCTTTCAAATCGATATAAGCAGATCTAACTCTTTCAGTGAGTTCTGTTACTTTTGGATATACATTTTGAACATCCTGAAGTGCATCAACTATGGATCTCAATAAAGAATCAACATTAATTTCATCTTCCGAAAGCATGGACATAACGGCAAACAATCCTGTTTTTATATCTTCAGAATGTGTTAGTGTTTCAAACTCTTCTTCTAACTCTTCCTGCTCTCCAGGTTTTAGCTTAACCTCCGTCAAGTTTTTTAATTGAAAACGTAAATAATCTTCCTCTTCTTTATTTTTTTTAGATTGAATACGTAAATCGTTTATTTTTTTTTCTAATAACCGATAATCTGAATAAACCTTTTTGTAGTCTTGTTTTTCAATTGCAGTTCCTGCAAGAATATCAATCAAGCTCAACTGAAACAGATTATCATTCAATACAAGATTCTGATGTTGTGAGTGTATGTCGATCAATATGCTACCTAACTTCTTTAGATCATTCAAATAAACAGGTGAATCATTCACAAAAGCACGAGATTTACCATTATCCCATATTTCTCTTCGAAGTATACACTCATTGCTATCGTAGATCCAATCATGTTCTTCAAAAAATGATTTAAGATCATGATAGTTTGAAATATCGAAAATACCCTCTATGAGGCATCTGCTTTCACCTTGCTTAATATGACGACTATCTGCCCTCTGTCCAAGAATTAATGACAGCGCACCAAGTATTATCGATTTACCAGCTCCCGTCTCACCTGTAATAACAGTTAAACCTGAATCGAATGTAATTTGGATAGAGTCGATTAACGCATAATTTTCTATAGATAAAGATTTTAGCATAAAAATAGACAACTCCCTTTGTAAAATCTTAATTAAAATGGAAACTATAATAAACAAAAATACATAATTATTTCGGAGAATCCATTTTCATAAAAATGATTTCTTTGAATAGTGCAATAGTATTAAAAAGTTAGGGACTAAAAACTACAAAATCCGTTCTTCTATTTAATTGATCTGAAATTCCCTGTTGTTCGGGAGTAAGTTTTTCAATATATTCCTCAGTTAAGATATCACCTTCATTAAAAAAATCATATATTTCAGCAAGTTTATTATTTATTATCTGTGGATTAGACTTACCATTTCCTATAGCTTTCAATCTACTTTCATCCACACCATTTATACTTAAATATTTAATCACAGATTGTGCTCGTTCGTAAGAAAGTTTAATATTATACTCATCATTTCCAAATCGATCTGTATTTGCTGATAATTCTATAAATATTTCAGGGTGATCAATAAGTAAAGCTACTAACTCATCTAGTTCCGAAGTCGATTCAGGACGAAGTGTTGCACTATTGAAATCATAGAAAACATTTTCAAGTATTACAGGCTTGTTATAAGGTATTAATTCAAAATCTATGTAATAAAGTGTATCTATTTCCTTATCTGTCGTCTTAATCAGTTGATTTTGATTAAGAAATCCGTCAGCGCTTGTCATCAAAACATAGTGTACATCTCTTTCTGCTTCAAATTGATATTCACCCATCTGATTAGTTACTAAATTGCGCTGTGAGCCATCACTCCCTATTACAGAAACAGAAGCTCCACTAACAAACTCATCGTCTTGATCAACAACAAAGCCCTCTATTTTAATTTTCACAGAAGAATATTCAAAAGAATAAATATGATCATATCCTCTCACATCATTTCGGTTAGAACTAAAATAACCCTTTTCTATATTCCTTTCAAATGTAATACCAAAATCATCTTGTGATGAATTAACAGGTGACCCCATATTCTCAATCTGCCATTTTCCTGTATCATCACTGTAGTATGCTGAAAACAAGTCTAGTCCACCCATTCCTGGATGCCCGTCGGACGAAAAATATAAGAGGTTTTCACTGCGTACGTACGGAAACATCTCGTCACCCAAACTATTTATTTCTGGGCCTAAATTTTCAATAGAGATTACTTTGTATGAAGTTGATAATAAAGCACGCCAAATATCTTTACCACCGTAACCTCCTGGCATATCAGATACAAAATATAAATATTTTCCTGAAGGTGAAATTGCGGGATGAGCAAAAGTTGAGGTCAAATCAAGACTATTAATTTCAACAGGGCTACCTGATGTCCATTCTCCATTTATTTTTCTGGAAATATAAATTTCAGGTCTTGATGATTTTACAGGATCCGCAGAGCTAAATGTGTAAAACATATATCTCTCATCTGAAGTTATAGAAGGAGTTCCTTCATCAAATTCACTGTTTACATCAGATTCTATTGGTAAAGGTTTTTGCCATTCACCCCTTACATTTTTCTCAGATTTAAAAATATCAGCATACTTCATTCCAGTAATAGGGCTTCTTTCTACACCTGTAGCGTTTTCTCCAGATGATGTAAAGTATATAATCTCATCATTTTGAGTCAATGTAGGGCTATATTCTGATCTGCCCAAATTGAACACATCAGCTCGTTCAACTTTATATCGGGTTGGATTCTCAATCCATACTTTTGCTAACTCAGCACCTTTTTTACCGTTTATGGCTAACCAATTATCAGGAGAAATATTTAAAAAATCAGTATATGCTTCAATAGCTAAATCATATTCTCCTTCTTTATGAAGCATTTTTGCATAATGTAGATACATAAGAGTATCCGGATAGTCAAGTCGTATTGAGTTTCTATATGACGAAAGAGCACGTGTAGATCTATTTAGTTTACGATTAGCTTCTGCCATTTCGAAAGAAATGATAGCTCGCAAAGCCTGGTAATCACGAGGTGTATCACTATACAATTTTCTGTATGATTCTGAAGCCTTATAATATTCTCCATTAACATACTGCTCTCTTGCATTACTCAATTTCACCTGTTCACAGGAAACAACAATAAATACAAGAAACAACATTAAAGTATATGAAATATGATTCTGCAAACTCGTTTATTTTGTTTATAAACGGGCTTTAGAATAAATTATTGTAAGATATTCACAAAACAACTCTTAATTACTGTTGATGTTCAGGCCTCAATAAATCATTTACTGTTTTGACAGGATTAAATGTTGATATAGGTATCTCTACAAAAATAGTATTCCAGTCGCTCATTGCACCGTTCCAAAGTCCAGGTAATTCTAAAGCTTTTAAGTCCTTTCCGTTTTTTGATTTGTGAGATATAAACCCTGTATTTTTGTCTACAAATTTAGTTAAGTTAAATTTATTATTCTGATAACATTTTACACCACAAACCAAATCAACCGGATTGAAATGAGAACCATTTTTAAAGGCATTCATTGCCTCAGGATTATTTTTATCAATTTGTGAGCTTTCTAAAATCTGAAGAGAAGCTGTTCCATCTGAATTAATCGCTAAAAATGGTCCTCCACCCGGCTCACCTTCATTTTTCACCATACCACATACCCTTAATGGACGATCAAACTTTGTTCGCAAGTATTTCTTAAGGTCTTCATCTGTTGCAAATGTCTCCTTACTAAAAATAAATAATTCATTTTCAGTAAACAAGAGCATTTCCTTCAACTCTTCGGAACTAATATCTTTAGAATCAAGTTTTTTAAGATATTTAAAAATACGTTGCTGCACAGAGACCAACACCCCCGCTAAAAGTTTTTTATAACGTGATTCATTGTTCTTTAATCTATCGGGAACAACATTATCTACATTTTTTATAAAAATTATATCAGAGTTTATTTCATTAAGGTTTTCTATTAGTGCGCCATGTCCTCCCGGACGAAACAATAGAGTACCATCATCTTCACGGAAAGGCTCATTGTTTAGATCTACGGCAATCGTATCAGTAGCAGATTTCTGAATACTATAAGTTATAGAGAAATTAGCTTCAAGCTTGCGTTCATAATTAGTTTTTCTCGCAGCAATTAATAACTCAAATAGCTGGAGATGTTCTTCTGAAACAGTGAAGTGCACATTTACTTTACCTCCTAAACTTTTGGCATAAAGCACACCTTCGGTCAAATGTTCACCCACAGGCGTTCTGTTGCCTTCAGAATACTTATGAAAGTGCAACAAACCTTTTGGCAAATTACCATAATCAAGCCCGTCCGGTGAAAGTAATGCAGCAATAATGTTCTTATAATTTCCATCATCAATCATATCACTTATATTCTTATTATAAAGCGATTTGCATGTTTTGTCGAGTGAGCTGTAAAATGCAAATTTTTTAATTTGATCAAAAAATGTTTTTTCAAACTCTGTTATCGGTTTATCATAATCTGAATCATAAAAAGCAAACAGATCTTTAAACATGCGACTTGCAGCTCCTGATGCCGGAACAAATTTGGTTACAATTTTATTGCTATTGAGATATTTATTCCATATCTCAATATAGTAGTTTTCCTCACTTTCCTCTATTTTTAAAATTCCATTTTCAATTGACGCAGCAGATTCAATTTGTAGAAAAGGAAAACCGGATTTGAAAAATCTCAGTTGTGTTTCAATCTGAGATTTTGTAATCCCTTTCTTATTCAATAAGTCCATGTCTTGTTTTGTATACATAATTTCATTATTAAGCATTGTAAATTTATATTCATAACACTCTAGTTTTTGCTTTATAATTGAATGAAAAAAGCAAACGTTGTTCACTAACAACTCAAAGGTAAAAAAAACTACAGTAAAAATACATTGAAAAAAAAATAAAGTGAGAAAAATAGTACAAGCAGCTTTTGTCAGTCAATATGGCAGATTTGTTGTGCATATACAATTTTGGCACAAGATTTGAAAATGAATTAATGAGAAATACAAATAAATAGGATTAGGAAAGAAAAAATACATGAAATTTAATAAATTACAGATATGGGAAAAATAATCGGAATCGACTTAGGAACAACCAATTCATGCGTCTCCGTAATGGAAGGAAATGAACCAGTTGTAATCCCTAATAACGAAGGAAAACGAACCACACCTTCCGTTGTTGCATTTGTTGACAACGGAGAACGTAAAGTTGGTGATCCAGCAAAACGTCAGGCAATAACAAATCCAAGTAACACAGTTTCCTCTATAAAAACTTTTATGGGTGAAACATATAAACAAGTACAAAAAGAAATTAGTCGTGTACCTTACAATGTAGTACGCGGTGATAACAACACACCTCGTGTTGATATTAACGGACAACTATATACTCCTCAAGAAATCTCAGCAATTGTTTTACAAAAAATGAAAAAAACAGCTGAGGATCATTTAGGTCAGGAAGTAAAAGAAGCTGTAATTACAGTTCCTGCATACTTTAGTGATGCTCAACGTCAGGCAACAAAAGAAGCAGGTGAAATTGCAGGTCTTACAGTACGTAGAATTGTAAACGAACCTACTGCCGCAGCTCTTGCTTATGGTTTGGATAAACAAAATAAAGATTCGAAAGTGGCAGTTTTTGACCTTGGAGGAGGCACATTTGATATTTCTGTGCTTGAATTAGGTGACGGCGTGTTTGAAGTAAAATCTACAAACGGTAATACTCACCTAGGCGGAGACGATTTTGACCATAGAATTATTGACTGGCTCGCTGAAGAGTTTCTAAAAGATGAGGGTATAGATCTTCGTAGAGATCCAATGGCACTTCAAAGATTGAAAGAAGCAGCTGAAAAAGCTAAGATTGAACTTTCAAGTGCAACAACAACAGAAATAAATCTTCCTTATATAATGCCGGTTAACGGTATTCCAAAGCACTTAGTAAAAACTCTAACGCGTGCAAAATTCGAACAATTAATAGATGATTTATTGCAAAAATGCAAGGATCCTATTAAAAATGCAATGAAAGATGCTAACATGAGCAACTCTGATATTGACGAAGTAATACTGGTTGGAGGTTCAACAAGAATTCCAGCTGTGCAAGAAATGGTAGAATCTTTATTTGGGAAAAAACCTCATAAAGGAGTAAATCCTGACGAAGTTGTTGCAATTGGGGCCGCAATACAAGGTGCTGTTTTAACAGGTGAAGTTAAGGATGTGCTACTACTGGATGTAACCCCATTATCTCTTGGAATTGAAACATTAGGAGGAGTTATGACGAAACTTATCGATGCAAACACAACAATTCCAACAAAGAAAAGCGAAGTATTCTCAACTGCTGCAGATAACCAGCCCTCAGTTCAAATAAATGTATTACAGGGTGAACGTTCTTTAGCCAGAGATAATAAACAAATTGGAGTATTCAATCTTGATGGAATTCCACCATCTCCACGAGGAGTACCACAAATCGAAGTTGTGTTTGACATTGATGCTAATGGTATTCTCAATGTATCTGCGAAAGATAAAGCTTCAGGAAAAGAACAGAAAATTCGCATTGAAGCTTCTTCCGGATTAAGTGAAGATGAAATCAAACGAATGAAAGAGGAAGCTGCTGCAAATGCTGAAACTGATAAAAAAGAGAAAGAACGTATAGATAAGCTGAATCAGGCAGATTCAACTATATTCCAAACTGAAAAACAGCTAAAAGAGCTTGGAGACAAGTTGCCAGCGGACAAAAAAGGACCGATTGAAGCTGCTCTTAATAAACTGAAAGAAGCACACAAAAATCAAAATATTGAAGATATTGATGCGGCGACAAATGAACTGAATACAGTATTTCAGGCAGCTTCTCAGGAAATGTATAATGCAGCAAACGCTCAAGGAGAAGCCCAACCAGGTGGTCAATCTAGTACTGATGGAGGACAGCAATCATCACAAAATAATAATAAATCCTCTGACAATGATGTTACTGATGTAGACTTTGAAGAGGTGAAGTAATATCTTAAAACAAGCTACATATATATTATTTATTCGGCCATTTCAAATAAAATTGAAATGGCCGAATATTGCTATTCTAAAATATAATTAAGACAACTAAAAACTTTGTACTTTTTCAAAATAGGATTATTTTCATTTTAAAAGAAGGATTAAAGAATAAAATAAATCGACTTAATAGATTGATCTATATAATTTAATTATTATCTTTGCAACCCAAAATAGAAAGGAGGTTATTGCAACATTAATATATAAGTAAGAATACAAAATAATAAATACAAAACAACATTTATGTGAAAAATAATCAAGTATAGATTTATTAAACATGTAAATAGTATTTATATATGAAAATTCATTTGCAATAATTAAAAACAAAAAAACAAATTTTAAAAAATGATAGTAGTACCATTAAAAGAAGGTGAGAATATAGAAAGAGCCTTAAAAAAATTTAAACGCAAATATGAAAAAACAGGTGTTGTTAAAGAACTTCGCAGACGTCAGGCATACATGAAGCCTTCTGTGAAAAATCGCAAACAAAAGCAGCACGCTGTATATGTACAAAAGATGCAAGAAAACGAAGAATAAAATTTTTAAAATCTGATTTTTTATTTAACTTCGTAGCACTATAGATTCATTGAGAACTACCAGATGTGGAAGGAAAAATTTATTGATTATCTCCGTTATGAGAAGAATTACTCCTCTCAAACGGAGATTTCTTATTTAAAGGATATTACTCAATTCGAGGAGTTTACTACTAAAAAAACAGGAGACTTTATTCTTTCAGAAATTGATAGTGACATTATACGTATTTGGATGAGTGCCTTAATTGAAAAAGGATTAAAACCCAGTACTGTAAACAGAAAACTAAGTTCACTGAAGACATTCTTTAACTATCTGAAAAAAAAAGAACTTATTTCAAATAGTCCTACAAAACTTATTTCAGGGCTAAAAACTCCAAAAAGATTACCCGTTTTTGTAAATGATAAAGACATGACAAAAATTCTCGATAATCCAGATAACTATTCAGATGATTTTATAGGACGTCGTGATCAATTTTTGATTGAACTTTTATATGTAACAGGTATACGCCGAGCCGAGATAATATCACTAAAAGACAATGATATTGATTTCAACACTTATACTATTAAAATAAACGGAAAAGGTAATAAACAACGTTTAATTCCTTTCTCAGATGAAACAAAAGAAAAGTTTTTAAAATATATAGAGGTAAGAGATGTAGAAATAAAAAACAAATCACCTTTTTTGTTTGTTAAAGAAGATGGAAGTCAATTGTATCCTAGACTCGTTTATAATATAGTTCATAACCATTTGAATAACATCTCCACTTTATCCAAAAAAAGCCCACATGTGCTTCGTCATTCATTTGCAACAGAAATGATGAACAATGGGGCAGAAATAAATGTTGTGAAAGAACTATTAGGACACTCTAGTCTCTCATCAACTGAAATCTATACTCATGTAACATTTGAAGAAATGAAAAGAACATATAAAAAAGCTCATCCAAGAGCAAATAAATAAATAGAGGAGGTAAATTTATGGAAATAACAATTCAATCTGTAAACTTTGATGCGACAGACCAGTTAAAAGCATTCACTGAAAAAAAAGTTAAAAAGCTGGAACGTTTTTCTGATGATATAATTCAGGTTGAAGTGCTCCTGAAGGTTGTTAAGCCAGATTCTATAAAGAATAAAGATGCTGTTATTAAACTGAAACTTAGGCAAAAAGAAGCCTTCGCAAACAAAAGAGCAGACACTTTTGAGGAAGCTATTGACCTCTGTGTTGCGGCTATTGAGAAACAAATTATTAAGACGAAGGAGAAAAAGAAAGATAACTTTTGAAAAAAACCAAATAAAGTTTTGGCATCAAAAGAAATATCACTACCTTTGCGACCGTTTCTCTTTTAAAATTCATTGAGGGACGGCTAAAGTCAAGTAAACAAGCCTCTTTAGCTCAGTTGGCCAGAGCACGTGATTTGTAATCTCGGGGTCGT
>CAZURM010000028.1:0-24010 GCA_964622945.1 uncultured Proteiniphilum sp. | reverse complement strand
ACCCGTTACGAAGAATGAAAATCAAAACAGGTTTTTATCGGACAGTAATGAAATATATTTATGATTTTATCTATCTTTGCAACTTAATTAACAGATGACATGTCAAAACAATTTAAACGTACGCTCATTACATCCGCACTTCCTTATGCCAATGGTCCGGTACATATAGGACATCTGGCTGGTGTTTATGTTCCTTCCGATATATATGCCCGCTATCTAAGGCTAAAAGGCGAAGAGGTCCTTTTCATAGGTGGATCTGATGAACATGGTATCCCCATTACAATTAAAGCTCGTGCAGAAGGTGTAACACCACAAGATATTGTGGACCGATATCATGGACTGATCAAAAAATCTTTTGAAGAGTTTGGTATCACATTCGATATTTATTCGCGTACTACATCGGATATCCATAATAAAACCGCATCTGATATATTTCGCACCATCTATGATAAAGGTGGATTTACAGAACAGGAAAATGAGCAGTATTATGATGAAGAGGCTGAACAATTTTTAGCAGATAGATACATTAGTGGAACATGTCCTCATTGTGGAAATGAAAATGCTTACGGTGACCAGTGTGAGCAGTGTGGTACATCTCTAAGCCCCAATGATTTAATTAACCCCAAATCAACTCTCAGCGGCAGTGTGCCGATAATGAAGAAAACTAAGCACTGGTACTTACCTCTGGATAAGCATGAAGCATGGCTGCGTAAGTGGATTTTGGAAGAACATAAAGAGTGGAAAACTAATGTGTATGGTCAGTGCAAATCGTGGCTCGACTTGGGACTGCAGCCACGTGCGGTAAGTCGCGATCTCGACTGGGGAATACCTGTACCGGTAGAAGGTGCCGAAGGCAAGGTGCTTTATGTATGGTTTGATGCACCTATAGGTTATATTTCAAATACGAAAGAGCTTCTGCCCAATGATTGGGAAAAATGGTGGAAAGATGAAGACTCTCGTATTATACACTTTATTGGCAAGGATAATATAGTGTTTCATTGTATAGTTTTCCCGGCAATTCTTAAAGCAGAGGGTAGTTATATTCTGCCTGACAATGTACCTGCCAACGAGTTTATGAATCTCGAAGGTGATAAAATATCAACATCACGTAACTGGGCTGTTTGGCTTCACGAATATCTTGAAGAGTTCCCCGGGAAACAGGATGTTCTTCGCTATGCACTAACAGCCAATGCTCCTGAAACAAAGGATAATGATTTTACGTGGAAAGATTTCCAAGCACACAACAATAATGAACTTGTAGCTGTATTGGGTAATTTTGTGAACAGGGCAATGGTGCTAACTCAGAAACATTTCGACAACAAAGTTCCTACGTTAGGTGAGCTAACGGATCTAGATCAAACAGCTCTCTCCGAAGCCAAAAAAGTTAAAGAGATGGTTGAATATAACCTCGACAATTTCCATTTTCGTGAGGCTCAAAAAGAGGCGATGAATCTTGCTCGTATTGGTAATAAATATCTTGCCGAGGCTGAACCATGGAAAACAGCCAAAACAGATATGAATCGTACAGCAACAATACTTAACATTTCTCTTCAGATAACTGCTAACCTGGCAATAGTGGTTGAGCCATTTTTACCTTTCACAGCAGAAAAGCTGCTCTCATTCCTAAACATTGAGCATCAAGAATGGAGTCAACTAGGCAGGTTTGACCTGCTTAAAGAGGGATATTCCCTAGGAAAATCAGAGCTTCTTTTTGAAAAAATTGAAGATGGAGTGGTTGAGAAACAGGTTAAGAAGCTGCATGACACCAAAGAATTAAATGAATCTGTTTCAGATAAAGCAACTAAACCGATAAAAGACATAATTGAGTTTGACACTTTCGAAAAACTAGATATACGTGTTGCCACTGTTCTTGAATGTGAAAAAGTGCCTAAAACTGATAAGCTTCTAAGATTTCTTCTGGATGATGGCCTGCAAAAAAGAACAATCCTTTCAGGAATAGCTGAATATTATACTAATCCTGAGGAACTTGTCGGCAAACAGGTATGTTTTATTGCTAACCTTGCTCCAAGAAAAATGCGTGGCTTTGTATCGGAAGGCATGATCCTTTCAGCTGAAAATGCCGATGGAGTGCTTACACTTGTTTCACCCGAAAAAGTGGTTAATCCGGGAAGCTCAGTGATTTGATTTAGTTAATTAAACACAATCTTTGCAACTTTTCAAAGCGTTTTGCATCTAATAGGTAGTTATTGAATAGAGTTTGATTTTAAACCAAACTCTAAAGTCAATACACTTTTTAAATGTTTAAACATTAAATAATTATTTTATGAAAAAACAAATTCTTTTGGTTGTTGCACTTTTTATCAGCCTTTCTATGTTTTCACAAAGGGCTTATCGTGCTTTAGGTTGGAAGTTAACTAGAGATTTACCTAAAAATGAGTTGAAAATAAATTTACCCACCTCTATATTCGCATCATTTCCGGAAATTACTTACGAAAGAGTACTCGATTCCGACATAAGTGTGGGTGCCGCTCTTGGCGTTTCACTAGATAATGATCTATACCCGGTTAATTTTGCTTTCACACCCTATTTCCGCTGGTTCTTTGGTGGTAATTCAGAAAATATGCAGAGATATGGAGCAGGTTTTTTTATTGAAGCTAACGCTGGACTGATTTCGGTAGATACGCACAATGCAGAATATACTGACGAAACTTTTGTTTCTACCTATGAAAAAGATATGGGTGCCGGACTAGGTCTCGCCATAGGATGGAAATATCTGACGCGTAACAGCTGGATTGGTGAGGTCTATTTAGGTGGTGGACGTGATTTCGTTAATGAAGGAGCCTACCCGCGAATGGGAATATCCGTTGGAAAAAGATTCTAAAACTATTTTCAATATTATAGATGAAAATATTCTATGACTAGTTTTTAACTTAAATGAATAATTAATACTTTTACATTTTAATTAGGTGTTAATTATACACCGTAATAAATTTATAAAGTATATATTAAATCAAAACTGAAGTTTCAGTTTATAGAATATTTATTGATAATTTTAAACTTAGATTTATGAGAACATTTTCATCTATTTTAATAGCTGTTTTTTTTACGCTTACTTTATCTGCACAAGATAATAATTACCCCGAACCTACTCGTATGACTCCTACGATGAGCGAATACTGGACACCACAACCTGAAATTGTTACCCCTGGCAATCATAGTGTAAACGCTATTCCTGCTCCATCTGATGCTATTATCTTATTCGACGGCAAGGACTTATCTCAATGGGAAAACAGAAGGGGAGAAGCGGCAGAATGGACGGTACACGATGGTGTGTTTACTGTCAACAAAGGTACGGGAGATATTCAAACAAAGAGTGTGTTCAACGACTTTCAGCTACATATAGAATGGCTTATACCTAAAAATATTACAGGCGAAAGTCAGGCTCGTGGCAATAGTGGCGTCTTCTTGCAAGGTATGTATGAAATACAAATACTGGATTGCTATGAAAATGAGACTTATGTAAATGGTCAGACTGGTAGCATTTACAAACAAACTCCTCCTTTGGCAAATGCTATGAACCCACCGGGTGTATGGAACATTTATGATATCATATATACTGCTCCAACCTTTAAGGAAGATGGCACATATAGAACTCATCCAAGGGTAACGGTTATACAAAACGGAGTACTTCTGCAAAACAACACAATAATACTTGGAACAACTGAATATATTGGTTTTCCTAAAGTTGTAGAACATGGCGCCGGACCAATCAAGCTACAGGATCATGGTGACCCAAGTGAACCAATAAGTTTCAGAAATATCTGGATAAGGGAACTTTAATTAATCGCTTTATACGATAATAAAATGTAAATTTGTGGTTTAAATATCAAACCGCAAAGGATAGATGATGCAAAAAAATGGCAATTTAAGAAAGCTTATACCCGACTTACTAGTAATAGCGGGATTCATTATTATTTCATTCATATATTTTGCTCCTGCTATATTGGATGGGCGTGTCATTGCTCAGCAAGACTCCCTTGCAGCTATTGGGCAAGAACAGGAACAGAGAGAATATATGGAACGTCATGACGGCGAACGTACGCGATGGAACATATCAATGTTCAGCGGTATGCCTTCATACCAGATGAGTCCTACTTACGATTCATCCAAACCTCTTGACAGTGCGAAAAAGGTTTACTCTCTCTTTCTACCCAATTATATGTATCTCCTGTTCATTATGCTGGTAGGGTTTTATATCCTAATGCGGGCTTTTAAAGCATCACCGATAATAAGTGCACTGGGAGCTATTATATGGACTTTCTCATCTTATTTCTTTATACTTATATCAGCAGGTCATTTGTGGAAATTCATCACTCTTGCCTACATACCGCCAACAATAGCAGGTTTGGTTTATGTTTATAGAAAAAAATATCTGCTAGGGGGACTCCTGTTTATGATTTTTGTGGCTTTCCAAATATCATCCAATCACTTTCAGATGAGTTATTATTTTCTGTTCGTAATGCTTTTTATTGTGATTGCTTTTTTCGTGGATGCATTTCAAAAAAAAGAGCTGCCAAACTTCGTCAAGGCAACCGCAACTCTTATGATTGCCGGTATAATTGGTGTGGCAGCCAACTCAAGCAGCCTCTATCATACTTATGAATATTCTCAGGAGACAATGCGTGGAAAATCTGAGCTCACTCATCATGAGGAGAGTAACACAACAGATCAAGGTCTCGAACGTGATTATATTACTGCATGGAGTTATGGTATAGGTGAAACATGGACATTGCTGGTTCCCAACACAAAAGGTGGTGCATCTGTGTCTCTTTTTGAGAATGAAAGAGCCATGAGTAAAGCTAGCCCTGAGTATCATCAGATTTATCAGCAAATTGGACAATACTGGGGAGAGCAGCCTGGAACTTCAGGACCTGTTTATGTTGGTGCTTTCGTTCTTGCTCTATTTATATTAGGACTATTTTTAGTGAAAGGTCCCATCAAATGGGCTCTGTTGGCAGGTACAATCTTCTCTATATTACTATCATGGGGAAAGAACTTTATGCCGTTGACAGATTTTTTTATCGATTATGTGCCGCTTTACAATAAGTTTAGAGCGGTTTCCTCAATACTTGTTGTTGCTGAGTTTTGTATTCCTCTACTGGCAGCACTCACGGTTAAAGAGATAATAGAAAAGCCTGAAGTACTGAAAAACAATATAAAATATCTCTATATAAGTCTAGGACTTACCGGCGGTTTTGCATTACTGTTTGCAATAGCACCACAACTGTTTTTCTCATCATTCATATCTATGAGTGAGATGCAAGCATTCAGTCAAGCTTTACCATCTGAGCATATTCAACCATTCATTGCAAATCTCACTGAGATGCGTGTATCGATCTTTAGGGCTGATGCGTGGAGAAGCTTTTTTATTGTGGCAATTGGTGGTGTTTTAGTATGGCTGTTTTTACAGGATAAACTAAAATCCTTATGGGTGGTGGCTGCCATAATGCTACTTTGCTTAGTTGATATGTGGGATGTAAACAAGCGGTATCTCAACAATGACGATTTTGTATATAAATCAAATCAGCAGCAAATGTTCGCTATGACATCTACAGATCAGTACATCCTCCAGGACACTACTAAATACTACAGAGTGCTGAACCTTGCAACCAGCACATTTAATGATGGGATAACTCCTTATCACCATAAAGTTATTGGTGGATATCATGCTGCTAAACTGCGTCGCTACCAAGATCTTATTGATGTTCATCTGAGTAATGAAGTGATTAATATACACCAATCGGTAATAAGTACTCAGGGAGATCTCGATTCAGCAAATGCCGATCAGTTCAAAGTACTCAATATGCTAAACTCCAAATGGCTAATATTGCCGGCACAGGATGGTTCTACAATACCGGTGGAAAATCCTTATGCAATGGGTAATTCTTGGTTTGTTGATGAAGTATATTTTACAGATAATGCAGATGACGAGATAGATGCTTTGAGTAGCACCGACCTGCATAGAGTTGCTATTGTCGATAGGAAGTTTGAGTCGGTTCTCAATAATTTTAAACCTGGATTTAGACCCACAGTTGCCGACTCTGCATCTACTATCGTACTAACAGATTACGATTCTGATTTCCTCACTTATGCTGTTGATGCCAAAAAGGATGAAATGGCTGTTTTCTCTGAAGTGTATTATCCAAAAGGATGGCGAATAACCATTGATGGTGAACCTGTCGAAATGCTTAGAGCTAACTATACACTTCGGTCATTACCTATCCCTGAAGGCAGGCATACAGTTGAGTTCCGCTTCGATCCACAAAGTATTAAAGTAACTGACGGGATAGCATATATAGCTCTTATAATCATACTGCTTACTGTCGCTTACGTCATTACTAAAACTTTAAGAAAAGAAAAAACAAAACCAATTATTCTTAAGAGTGAAAACAATCACTCTAAAAAACAAAAAAACTAAGAAAAAGAGTAAAACTATGAAAAAGAATAAAACTATTAGAAAAGAAATATTACTGTTGACAGTGTTAATATTAGCTTTTAGTGCGTGTAATACAGGCAAACAGAGTGGCAACTCAAACAACACCGTCAACCAAGAAGAGTCGGGTATAACTGCTGAATTAAGATCTGAGCACAACAGCAGGAACTCCATCGACTGGGCTGGTGTATATAAAGGTATGCTGCCATGCGCCGATTGTGAAGGAATAGTAATAGAAATACGCATAAACGCCGATAACAGCTATGAAAAGGTAATGACTTATTTGGGAAAAGGGGATAATATTTTTCGTGAATCAGGTAGTTTTGAGTGGGATGAGTTTGGAGGAAGAATAAAAATTGCCGATGAATCAACAAACAGCGGAGAGTGGTATCGAGTAGGTGAAAACAGACTTATCGCTCTCGATATTGAAGGCAATAGTATTGAAAGTTCTATTCATGCAGATATGTATAACCTACATAAGATTGATAGTGACTATGTTATAACTGAAAAATATTGGAAGTTAATTGAGCTTAATGGAGTTGCCATCCCACCCATTACTGAAGATCAGGGCAGAGAAGCACATTTTATACTACAAACAGATGAAAACAGAGTAATAGGCAACACAGGATGTAACAACATGATGGGAACCTACGAGCTTTCCGAAGAACACAGCAATCAAGGTAAAATAAGCTTCTCACCACTTGCAACCACAAGGATGGCCTGTTTCGATGTAGATTACGAGTATGAATATTTAAATGTATTTGAAAACAGCAATAGATACTCTATAGAAAACGATAGACTCACTTTATATTCTGAAGAGGACAGTCAAGTGGCACTGTTCGAAGCTATATATCTTCGTTAAATAAATCATTTTTCATTCCTATTTAGGGCTTTTTTTGACCCTAGTTAGGACCTACTTAGGTCCTATCTGGCTCTTACCTCGTTCCTTTATTCCTCTTATATAATAGAAAAAGGTAGGAGCGATTAATGAATCTAGTTATTACAAAATAATTCTTATTAAATTAGGTTATTGAACAATAGATTGTCAAACACCGTTAATTTTCTATGCATACAACAGAATTTAAAACAATATTATTTGACATGGATGGTGTAGTTATCGACTCCGAGAAGCTACACTTGAAAGCGATGGATCAGTCGCTTGTAAAGAACAATATAGTTTACGATAAATCAATACTTAACGATTACGTAGGTCGATCTGATGAGTCATTCTATAGGCATATTTTCAACAATGTTGACAGTAGTGTTGCGATAGATAATCTTTTAAAAGATAAAAACAGCTTTTTTGAAATGTTGCTAAAGGAGCTACAGTATGTAGATGGTTTTATCGATTTCATTCAATTGATTAAAGAGAGCAATATTCAAACAGGATTGGTTACATCCTCATCACGATTTTCTGTTGAGAAAATAGATAAGATAGTTAATTTGACACCCTACTTTGAGGTAATTATAACAGAAGAGGACACACAAAAACATAAACCAAATCCCGAACCATTTCTTTTGGGAGTTATAAAGTTCAGTGCTAACAAAACAAAAACGTTAGTTATTGAAGATTCGATAAACGGTATTATATCAGGAAAGGCGGCAGGGTGTGTGGTTGCAGGTCTCACAACATCATTTGATACCAAAACACTTCTGGATGCAGGGGCTGACTTTGTGGTTAACAGCTTTGCCGAACTAAAAGAAGTGATCAATCTTTAAGCTGTGATTACCTAGAATTGTACTTGTTTGTCATTAATATTGCAGATTTCTTTAAATGCGCACCACTTACAATTATTCTTATTTAAAGTCTGCGAAAAAGAAATATCAGGATTAAAAATCTCACCAATCAACTCATCAAAACTCTCTTTAAATTCGGGAAGTAGTGTCGTCAAATCATCAATAAGCTGATTGTCAGCTAGAATCGATGGGTTAAAATCATTAAAGACAGATCTTAAATAATAAACTGCCGGAGAAAGTTTAGTTGTCGGATTTTCAAGAAGATAGAAAAGTCCATATACGAACACCTGCAGAATCTGATAAGGACGGTCGGGTTTAGAAGAGTCGAAAAGCTCAGAAATATCCTTGAAAGATAATTTGCCCGTTCCGGTTTTATAATCAATAATACGAACAGTACCCCCCACTTTGTCGATACGATCAATATTTCCTTTGAAATTAACAGTCAGATTATCATTGAGCTTATATGCTCTGTTAAAGCTATACTCAGAGCTGATATAGGTGAAAGGAGTAAACTGCTTATCAATGGCCAGCGTCTGCTTTACATAGCTTTTTAGGACCTCACCAATAAGATAATACTGTCCCTCCAAAGGGCGAGGATTATCCCTATCCTTAAAGTAGTAGCGTGCAAAAGTTTTTTCGATAATTCCAATTAGATAAGCTTCATTTTTTATAATTTCTGAAAGCACATCTATTGTCACCACCCTATTCTTATACCTCTGATAAATAGTCTCCATCAAACGATGGAAAATAGATCCAAAAACATTAGATTCGACAGACTCCTCCACCTCTGACTCTTCAGACAGTCCCTCAATTGCAATAAAATAAAACTTAAGGGGGCAATCAATATAATTATTTATAAGAGAGGCTGATAGCGATTTATTTCCACCTTGACAATAATCATCAAGTTTATTAATTATATATTCAGTTTTATCAACAGAAATTTCTTCAATTGTAGGAGTTGTAACATCATAGGCAACAACACGTTCAACAATATCAAAAGAGTCATTATAAAGATACTTCAACTGGTAAAAATAACGACTAACCTCACCTGTCTTCAAATCCTCTGAACGGGTATCATAGAGCATGAAAACTTTTTTAGCTCGACTAATCATCCTGTAGAAGTGATAGGCATAGACACTATCCTGATAGTCATAAATCGGGAGACTGAACCCTTTCCTCAAAGTGAACGGGATAAATGAGTTAGCACTATTTTTTAAAGGAAAAACACCCTCATTGAAAGAAAGTATTATAAGGTTTTCGAAATCTAAGGCACGCGTTTCGAGTACACCCATAATCTGCAATCCCGATAAAGGTTCACCTTTGAAAGAAACGGTGATATTGTGAGTTAACTTTCTGAGTAGCCTGAAATAAGTGTCAGTAGTCATACTAACTACTTCACTCAGGGTATCCTGCAGCCTTGTCACAGTTTTATAATATTGTACTATAAACTCACGTTCAAGATCATCCCTTACAACACTATTATTTTCTATATCAATTTCATTTTCTATGCTCTCAATATTGATAGCCTCAGGGTCGTCATGCTTTTCCGCTGTTAAACTATTATATAGAAAAGAGAGTATATCTTGAAGATATACGCTAATACCTTGCCACTCCTCCACGGGAGTGAAGATCAGTCTCAATATCGGGTTTGATGGAATATCGGAAATAGGAACAACTATCCTATTATACTTAATTATATGATCTTTGAGCTGTTCCACTTCAGGCTTTGCTGATAAGCTCACTAGCGGATGATTTAATATTGCACCTACATAGCGATGATAAAAGGCAGGCTCACCGTTCCACTTTCTAATGCTCTGCTGCAATAAGGCAATATGCTCGATAAGTCCGGCTATTGAAGAGTTAGACAAACTATAGCCCATAGTTACATTTATCTTACTGATCTCTTCAGGAACTGAATAAAGCACCGGTAAAAGCAAATTTTCATCGGGGAGCACTATTGCCGTATTGATAGCTTCATTAGGGTCGGATATATCATTTGATTTTACCAGCTCTTCTATTATGTGTGTAATAAATTTGGCCTGCCCCACACCCGAGGGAATACCAATCACTTCCAGTTTTGGTTTTTCAAAAATCTGTTTAGCTTGACTGTCACTGTTTTTATCAGATATTTTTCTACTTACTATATTGTTAGAATTGTAGTCACTAATATCAAATTTTGATGGAAAGTGCGTTATATTCTCTTCTACCATAAAGGAAGCACGATTAAGTTTATCATGAACGAAAGGAGAATCGTAGTCCCAGTAAAAATCAGCAATGCCTATGTTCTTTAAGTATGTCATTAAGGCTGTTTCAGAAGGAGTGAGAGCATTCAGTCCAACAAAAATGAAACTCTCGGTTTGCCAATCACTAACATTTGTCTGTTTCACATTTTCGGCAACTTCGCGAAATATCATTCCCTCATAAGCTTGCCCTTTTTCCATTAACTCACGTCTGAATGAATCATACAGATCATATAAAATTTTCCATGTCTCCTGAAACTTTTCTTTTGTTGTGCTACCCTCTGTAGGCATAAAATTAATCCAGAAACGACGTATAGCTTCAACCTGTTTCTCATCTAAATGAGACAAATCATCATCTAGCAACCTATAATTATGTACATTCTTAAAAAGCTGCTTTGCATCCACCATATACTTATCCACATCATCGAAGTCGTTTAGCAGCATCTCACCCCAATATAGAAAATCGTCAAATGATTCTGTAGACTTGCTAATCTTAGTGTAATGATTGTACAACATTACAAGCATCTCTATTCTGTCGGCCGTTTGAAAAGAAGAAAGTGATACGAAAAACTCCTGAATTGTAATTGTAGTAGGTGAAAACAGAGGTTTATCTACAATCTCTGAAATATATTTTTGAAAAAACATTGCTGCACGACGATTTGGAAAAACAAACGTATGTTTATACAAATTAGAGCCGTACTCACCAAGAAAAGCTACAGCTACTTTATACAGGAATGGGGTCATATCAGGTTAAGTTAGAATCCAATAATTGATCTATAATTTTGTACAAATCTACTCAATTTATTTTATTCAATAAAGACCCATATTTATTGTTCTTACACTAGTTATTAATATTACGCCAAAGTTATCTCCTCGTCCAGATATACATCTTGGATTGTATGTATAAGTTTGACACCCTCATTCATAGGCTTTTGAAACGCTTTACGACCTGCGATAAGTCCGATGCCACCGGCACGTTTATTAACAACTGCCGTATAAACTGCTTCAGCCAGATCACTCTCGCCACTGGAAGCACCACCTGAATTAATAAGTCCGATTCTTCCCATATATCCATTGATCACCTGATATCTGCAAAGATCTATTGGATGATCAGTGCTTAGTTTATCATACATTCCCGGATTAGTTTTAGCAAAATTAATTACTTTAAAGCCTCCGTTATTAGTAGGCAATTTTTGCTTGATAATGTCAGCCTTAATTGTTACACCCAAGTAATCAGCCTGCCCTGTCATATCCGCTGAAGCATGGTAATCTGTTCCATCCTTCTTGAAATTATTATTACGTAAATAACACCACAGAACAGTAGCCATACCCAACTCATGTGCATACTCAAATGCCTCGGCAACCTCAATAATTTGTCTGCGACTTTCATCTGAACCATAATAGATAGTGGCACCCACAGCAGCAGCCCCCATATTCCAAGCATCTCTTACAGTGCCAAAAAAGACCTGATTATACGAGTTTGGATAGGTAAGTAGTTCATTATGATTAAGTTTTACAATAAAGGGAATCTTATACGCATATTTTCTGGCTACAGAAGACAAAACTCCAAATGTAGAAGCAACAGCATTACACTCTGCTTCAACTGCTAGTTTAACAATATTTTCCGGATCAAAATAAATAGGATTTGGTGCAAAAGAGGCTCCCGCGGTATGTTCAATGCCCTGATCAACAGGAAGTATGGACAAATAGCCTGTATTTGCCAGTCGACCATGTCCAAATATACGCTGTAAACTATTTAAGGTAGGGATATTTCTATCACTATTGATCCATAACCTATCAATTACGTCAGGTCCCGTGGTGTGAAGCATTGATCTATCTACTGTTTCACTTACATGATCCAATAAATACTCACTTTGATTTCCTAATAGTTCTTTTATATTAATGTGTGCCATAATTATTAATTTTATAAGTTGATTTGATAAACCTATTTGTCATAGATAAAACATATGGCACAAAGATTGGTTCGTTTGAAAATGACAATAAAAAAAGTTGCCTCTAAATGAGACAACTCCTTTACAGTTAATATATTATTATTAATAAATATTATAGTACACCTTGAGCCATCATTGCATCTGCCACTTTCATAAAGCCTGCAATATTAGCCCCTTTCACATAATTAATATAATCACCATCTTTACCGTAAGTTACACACTGCTCATGAATATTACTCATTATCTGATGCAGCCATTTGTCAACCTCTTCATTACTCCATGAAATATGCATAGCATTTTGCGTCATTTCCAATCCTGAGCAAGCAACACCACCAGCATTAACCGCCTTACCTGGTGCAAAAAGCATCTCATTTTCGACAAAGAAATCCACAGCTTCAGAAGTACATCCCATATTGGATACCTCTGCAACTAGTATTGCTCCATTACTTTTCAGCAATTTAGCATCCTCCAGCCCCAGTTCATTTTGAATAGCACAAGGCAATGCAATATCAACTTTACATTCCCAAGGTTTCTTACCAGGAACAAATTTTGAGCGGGGAAACTCTTCTGCATATGGAGCCACAATATCTTCACCTGAATTACGCAGTTCAAGCATATAAGCTATTTTTTCTGGTGTGCTTATACCATCAGAGTCGTATATATATCCATCAGGACCTGATATTGCTACCACTTTAGCACCAAGTTCAGTTGCTTTAGTTACAGCACCCCAAGCAACATTTCCAAAACCTGATACAGCTACAGTTTTTCCTCTCAAACCAATATGATATTCATCACACATTTTTTGAACAAAGTAAAGAGCTCCAAATCCTGTAGCCTCTGGACGTAATTTAGAACCACCGAAAGATAATCCCTTTCCAGTGAAAGTACCTGTATGCTCATGAGTCAACTTTTTGTACATACCAAACATATATCCCACCTCTCTTGCACCCACGCCAATATCGCCGGCAGGAACATCAGTATTGGGACCTATAACTTTCCATAATTCCATTACAAAAGCCTGACAGAAACGCATGATTTCTGCTTGTGAACGTCCCTTAGGTGCAAAGTCTGAACCACCCTTACCACCACCCATAGGAAGTGAGGTTAGAGCATTCTTAAAGGTTTGTTCGAAACCTAAAAATTTCAATGTAGACAGGGAGACTGAAGGGTGAAATCTAATTCCTCCTTTGTATGGCCCTATTGCGCCGTTAAACTGAATACGATAACCAATATTCACATGTACTTTCCCATTATCATCTACCCATGGTACACGAAAAGTATATATCCTGTCTGGTTCTACAATACGTTCGATAATGCCTGCCTTTTCAAATTCAGGATGCTGGTTATACACATCTTCAATAGAAATCAGCACTTCTTTTACAGCCTGTAAGAATTCAGACTCACCCGGATGTTTTGCCTCTAGCTGAGTCATTACGTCGTTTACTCTCATGTTAAATAGTTTGTTTATTAAATTATAACGTTACAAAAGTACACAATACTTTCATAAAAACTAAAAAAAAGATAGATAAAACACAACTATTCCTCTTTTTTATCTTTTTTAGTCTAGTTAAGTATTAATATATACAACGCCTACGCCTTAAAACAATCAATTTTCATAGTTCAGCTAATCGATAAACGAAAATTTCCATTTTTAACGTTTAAATATTACTTTTGTAATGTACTTGTTTGCACTTTTCCACTAAGACAAGTTGACAATTAATCGATTTTTAGTTTCTGAAATGGCAAAAAACAAACTGACTAAATTCGCCGAGATGGCTACATTTGATAATGTATTTCAGTTCTCATTTAATACATTGAAGGAAGATGGGTTCCCCTTAAAGGGTGTATGGAATACTTATTTCAAAAACGACAATCCAATAATTCTGGAGCTAGGATGTGGTAAAGGTGAATACACAGTTGGTCTTGCTAAAAAGTTTCCCAAAAAAAACTTTATAGGCATTGACATTAAAGGAGCACGAATTTGGAAAGGCGCAACACAGGCTCTTAAAGATAATATGACTAATGTAGCTTTTATACGTACTCATATTGAACTTATAAATTATTTTTTTTCGGAAGAAGAGGTTTCAGAAATATGGATTACTTTTCCAGACCCACAAATGAAAAAGGTGAATAAGCGTCTCACTTCAACTAGGTTTATGAAAGAATACTGTAAGATCCTCAAACATCAAGGAATTATACACCTCAAAACAGACAGCAACTTTCTATATAGTTACACAAAAGCTATGATTGAAGAAAATCAGTTGACCATGCTTTTTGACACTGATGATCTTTACAGCTCTATGCCTGGAGATGATATATTAAGTATTCAGACTTTTTATGAACAACAGTGGCTTGAGCGAGGTTTATCTATAAAATATATCAAGTTTATCTGCGAAGCAAAAACAAAATGGGAAGAACCTGACATTGAGATTGAAAAAGATGATTATCGTAGTTTTGGAAGAAAAAGAAGTAGTATCGTTTAAACAAAAATATATCATATATGGCAATATATCCACAGCTTATAATAGATGCACTCAAGAACGTGCGATATCCTGGAACAGGACAGGATATTGTGTCTGCAGGAATGGTAGCAGATGATATCCGTATAGAGGGTAATAAAGTGAGCTTTTCACTTATAACTGAAAAAGTTAATGACCCTTTTATTAAATCGTTAGTAAAAATGGCAGAGCAAGCTATTTTGACCTATGCCGACAAAGATATTGAAATAAAAGGCAATATTTCTGTTAAATCGATGCAGCCACCCAAACCACAAGGTCCTGAAGTGCTCTCCGGTGTAAAAAATATTATTGCTATAGCTTCAGGAAAGGGAGGTGTGGGCAAAAGCACTGTTTGCACTAACCTAGCTATCGCTTTATCGCAAAAGGGGTATAAAGTAGGACTACTTGATGCAGACATCTTTGGTCCCTCTGTTCCAAAAATGCTAGGTGTAGAAGATTCAGCACCGCCACTTGTAAAAAAAGATGGGCGTGATCTTATAGTTCCTATAGAGAATTATGGAATTAAAATGCTTTCAATTGGATTCTTCGTTAATAAAGATGATGCAATTGTCTGGCGTGGAGCGATGGCAAGCAATGCACTAAAGCAATTGATTGTAGATGCAGATTGGGGTGAACTAGACTATTTTTTAATTGATTTTCCTCCCGGAACAAGCGATATTCATCTTACACTTGTTCAAACAATACCAATAACAGGAGCAGTAATAGTCAGCACACCACAGGAAGTAGCTCTGGCAGATGCCAGAAAGGGCATCAGTATGTTTACGGGAGACAAAGTGAATGTTCCAATTCTAGGACTCGTGGAAAACATGTCATGGTTCACTCCTGCTGAATTGCCAGAAAACAAATACTATCTGTTTGGTAAAGATGGATGTAAACGACTGGCTGAAGAACAGGGGCATAAGCTGTTAGGACAAATACCTATTGTTCAGAGCATTCGAGAAGCAGGAGATGATGGTCAGCCGGTTGCTTTGAACCAAAACAGCATAACAGGGTTGGCTTTCAATGAGTTAGCTGACAACCTTGTAGAAGCGATTAATATACGTAATCGTGATCTTCCAAAAACAACTATTGTTGAAATGAAAAAAAACTTATAAACAAATAAATGAAACACCCGCTGCATCAATTTATTTACTGTCCAAGATGTGGCTCACCACATTTTAAGGAAAACAACCAAAAATCTAAAAAGTGTGACAGCTGTGATTTCATATACTACTTCAACTCAGCATCAGCTGCAGTAGCAGTAATTGAAAATAGCAAGGCAGAAATTTTAGTTGCACGTAGAGCAAAAAATCCTGCAAAGAGTACATTCGATCTGCCTGGAGGTTTCATTGATATGTATGAATCTGCAGAAGAGGCGATAAAAAGGGAGGTTTTTGAAGAAACAAGTCTGACTGTTATTTCATTAAACTACCTTTTCTCGATACCAAATATTTATGTATATTCGGGATTTGAAGTTCATACAGTAGACATGTTTTTCAAATGCAAAGTAAACAGCTTCAATAACTTAAAGGCACAAGATGATGTTTCGGAACTGAAATTTATCTCAGTAAATAAACTTAATCCAGATGATTTCGGACTAATTTCTATTCGTAAAGGAGTTGAAATGTTGCTGAAAAATAAATATTGATTTAGTTTAACTAAAACATAAAGAGACTAATAAAAATAGAGAAAGGTAAATTAATTATACTTAAAAACATGAAGAAAATTATCCTTGTTTTTACTCTGGCCTTAATTACATATGCTTTACCGGCACAGCAATCTATATATAATTCTCAACCGGGAAGACTGTTTAATCTTGGTAAAGAGATGTTTCTTGAGAAGAACTACATCGGTGCTCAAGAAATTTTGACTGATTTTATTTCCGAGAGCAAAGACTATTTCCTAATTCAAGAGGCAGATTATATGATTGCTGTCTCAGCATTTAGACTTGGAAATAAAAATAGTGGAGATATACTTGAAGGATTTTTAAACAATTATCCAGAGACGATTTATAGACACCAAACTACATTTCTTATCGCCTCACATTACTATGACAGCAAAGAGTGGCAAAGAGCGCTTTTTTGGTTTAATTTGGCTGATCTCGATTACCTTTCTCTTGAAGAACAGGAAGACTATAGTTTTCGTTTAGGTTACACCCAAATGCAGTTGACCAACACAGCTGAAGCAATACGTTATTTTGGGTTACTGTCACAAAACAGTCTCACTTATCGTGATGCTGCCGATTTTTATCTTGGATATATTGAATATGCAAACGGAAATTACACCCAAGCGTTGAGTAGATTCGAAAGACTAAGAAATCATCCATTATATCAAGAAGATATTTCATTTTATACTGCTCAAGCAGCGTTTTTCGATGGTAAGATTGATGAATCTATACAACTATCCGAAGCCTATTTGTTGAGATATCAAAATAGTCAGCATATTACTGAACTCAATCGAATAATAGGAAACAGCTATTACCGTTTGGGACAACCTACCCGTGCAATTCCATTTTATGAAAGATATATTGCCAATGTTGACAGACCTCTTCGTGGTGATGCCTATTTTATGGGGTTATCTTATTTTGAAACAGAAAGGTACAACGAAGCTTTACGGATGTTCCAACAAGCTGTTGGAGAGTCTGATGAACTTTCTCAGAATGCGCAGCTTCAAATAGGGCAAACCTATCTGAGACTCAACCAAAAACAACAGGCTCAAATGGCGTTTGAAGCCGCTTCGCGAGATAACTTTAACTCACAAGTAAGAGAGACGGCAATGTTCAATTATGCTCTGCTGGCACATGAAACAAACTTTTCGGTCTTCAGTGAATCTATTTCACTTTTCGAGAACTTCCTTAGTGAATTTCCTAACTCACAATATACTGATCAGGTGAATGATATTCTTGCCGAAACATTTCTTACAACAAAAGATTACCAAGCAGCACTTGATGCAATAAATCGTATTAATAATCCTGGGACTCGTATTCAAGAGGCTAAACAAATGGTGCTATTTCAACTTGGTGCACAGGAGTTTATAAATGGTAATATGAATCAGGCAGTGTTACATTTCAACAACAGTATAGGGATGGGCAACTACGATAGTCAAGCTCGTAATAGTGCCTACTACTGGCGTGGTGAAGCATATTACCGAATGGGTAACTTTAATAGTGCTTCAAGCGATTTTGTACAATTCACACAAAATGCATCTACTTCAAATGAAAATTACGCGATGGGGTGGTATAACTTAGGCTACTCGCAATTCAAACAACAACAATATTCTCAGGCAGTTGGATCATTTCAAAAATATATTTCATCTGAAATGAATAGAAACAGGAATGAGTATGCCGATGCACTTAATAGGATTGGTGACAGTTATTACTTTAATCGCAATTTTAGTGATGCAGAACGGTATTACGCTCAAGCAGCAGATGCAAACCCTTCAGCTGCTGATTATGCTGCCTATCAACGTGCATTTGTTTTAGGTCTACAACGCAACTATCAAGGAAAAATTACAGCTTTGGATAATCTGATGAGTAAATATCCCAACTCACAATATTACGACGACGCACTTTATGAGAAAAGCCGTGCTTTATCAATGCTCAACAGGGAAAGCGAAGCTATCAGCGTGATGCAAAGGTTGGTTAATGATTTTCCTAACAGTCCATTAACAAGTCAAGGTGGTGTTCAACTGGGTCAGCTATACTATAATAATGGAAATTATCAACAAAGTATACAGTCATATAAAGATGTAATAGCCAATTTCCCGGGCTCAGATGATGCACGAAATGCATTAATATCATTGGAGTCTGTTTACCGTGATATGAATGATATACAAACATATGTTGATTATGCCAACTCACTTCCTGGAGGTTTACGTATATCAACTTCACGTCAAGACTCGTTGACTTACCTTGCAGCAGAAAATGTATATATGCGTGGTAACCGCTCAGAAGCTGAATCAGCAATGAATCGTTATTTACAGTCATATCCCAACGGCGCATATAACAGTGATGCATATTATTATCTAGGTGTGATTGCTGATGAAAATAATAATAGACAACAAGCTTTATCACATTTCAGGAGAGTGATTGATGCCGGCAATATAAAATTTATAGACAATGCTTTGATTTACACATCTCAAACAGAGTATCAGAATGAAAACTGGCAGCAGGCACTGGCAGATTATTCAAGATTAGCCAGCTCAGCAAGGAATACAACTAACCAACAGGTTGGACAAATGGGAGTTGTTCGGACACAATCTAAGTTGGGCAACTATTATGAGGCAACAAGAGCAGCAACGACACTACTTTCTAACAGCAATCTTTCAACAGAAATAATTACCGAAGTAAGATATCTACGAGGTAAAGCTTATCAACAAATAAACGAAACTAACAGTGCACTTGAAGATTTTCAGTTTGTATCTAATGATACCAGAAGCGTATATGGAGCAGAAGCACAGTTTATACTCGCAGACACATATTATAAACAAAATGCATACGATCGTGCTGAGAATCAAGTAAATGAATTTATGCAGAAAGGCACTTCTCATCAATATTGGATGGCACGTGCACTTATTGTTCTCTCTGACACATACTTAGCAAAAGGTGATGAATTTCAAGCAAGGCAATATCTCGAAAGTCTCAGGAATAACTACAGTGGAGATGAAGATGATATTCAGCAGATGATAAATGCAAGACTGGGTAATTGATTTACTAACATACAAACTGACAACAAAATATGAGAAAGATATATATATTAATCGCTGCTTTAGCATTGTCTGTTGGACTATTTGCTCAGACACAGGATTCCTTATTGAGAAGGCAGATGGAGCTTGAAAGGGAGTTTAACCCTACCCTGCTAGACGCTGATAAAATTAATTCTTTGCCTGCATTAAGGGAACCCACTATTCAAAAGGCCAACACGAACTACTCTACTTGGTCAGGACGAATTGCCCCACCTCTTGAAATATCACTACCCGGTCCCGGAGAAAAAAATACTGAGATACCCTATAGCACAAAGAAAGGTTACCTCTTTTTTAATGCAGGTAATTATGCAAATATGAATGGAGGAGTAGGATATCGACCAGTTGATAACGAAAGGCATAAGCTCGCATTTACATTTCTGCATAATTCTACAAATGGTGATATAAGTTATGTTCAAAATAGTGACCCTGCAACAAACAATGCTTATTTAATGGATAATCTGGGTCAATTAAATTACAATCACCTCGCTGATGCACTTAGACTTAATATGCATATTTCTTATCTAGACTCAAGGTTTAATTATTATGGCAATACTTTTGGCAATACTCGCTTTTACCAAAATAAGAAAAATAATTTAGGAGCATTAAATGCTAAAGTAAGCTTAGAGTCTACTGAAAATGATATACTGAATTATAGTGGTTTTGTCGATTTCAATAATTTCAAAACCAATATGAGTGAAAGTATTGTAAACGATTGGATGAAGGGTAATCAAATACATGCCGGCGTAGGTTTCGACAAACCTTTTGGTGACACTAGCAGTAAGATAGGCGTAGATGGTTCAATTTTTACCGTATTATATAAAGGAGTTGCTGATAATTACTTTCTGATAAATGCCTCCCCTTACATCGGATTCAACGGACCTAATCGACATGCCAAACTTGGGGCAGACATACTATTTCAAACTTCAGGAAGCACAAAAATTCGTGTTGTGCCTAATGTAGATCTTCAACTGGGATTTACTGAATATTCATCTATCTACGCGACTATACATGGTGGATTTGACCACAACACTCTTTTGGATATGATGAATGAATCAAGGTATTTTCTCACTGACGAGCCTGTTAAGCCATCTTTTTCGCACATCGATTTAGAAGGAGGCTTAAAAATAGGTGAGCTCAACGGATTTAGGTTTGATATTTTTGGAGGTTATAGAAAGACAGATGATGAACATTTCCTTATACTACAAGGTAGGGATATTTCTGATATAAACAGACCATTTATTGAATCGCTCAAACCAATATACGGCAATCTATCGCACTCTTTTGTAGGTGGGATGATTCAATCAAATATCTGGTCGCCGCTAAATATAACTCTTAGGTTAAAGAAAAATTTCTTTGATGTATCAGCAGAATCAACATCAAATGATGTCGAAATAAACAATCTAATGGCATACAACCAGCCAGGGTTGGAAGCAGACGTAAGAGCTTCACTGGAAATAATCAACAATCTGAAGTTAACACTTAACTACTATATGGCTATTGACCGGTGGACCTATTTCAACGATATAAATATTGAGATGAATAATATAAATGATCTTAATTTAGGTGCTATTTATGAAATAAACGATTCATTCTCTCTAAACATTAAAGCAAATAATATTCTTTCACAAAAGTATGATATCTGGTATGGTTATCCAGCTCAAGAAATAAATGTTGCAGGTGGATTTACATTTAAGTTTTAAAAAAATATTTTAAACTGATAAATACTTTTTAATAATAACACAAAAGGGAATTAAAAATAATGTGAGAACAACTCTCTGAAAACTATTTTTAATATTACTTTCTTCATCTATTCAATGGTTTTGTGTATTTTTGCCGCGTCTGTGCATTATACAGATTATTCTTATGTGACTCTTCTGAATTATGAGCAAGAAAACAACAACAAAAAATAAGAAAGCTGAAGCTGGCAGTAAAAACAAAAAACGGATTTTTATTGTAACCTTGTGGAAGTTTTTTGGACTACTGGTAGTTGCAGGTATACTATTTTTCGTACTACTTTCAACAGGTGCAATAGGTTATCTTCCTGACATAGAGGAGCTCGAAAATCCAATCGACCGCTATGCTTCTCAGGTTATATCTTCAGACAGCGAAATGCTTTTCACCTATTCTTTGAGTGATGATAATCGTATTATGATAGACTACTCCGATCTTTCTCCTCATTTAATTAATGCACTAGTTTCTACAGAAGATATACGTTATTATTCGCATTCAAGTATTGATATTATCGGACTGGGAAGGGTAATATTTAAGACAATTTTGTTACAACAAGAAGAAAGTGGTGGCGGCAGTACTATCACACAACAGCTAGCCAAGTTACTCTATTCACCCAGAGCGAGCAATAAGCTGCAACGTGTTTTCCAGAAACCTGTTGAATGGGTAATTGCTGCTAAATTGGAACGTTATTACACAAAAAATGAAGTCATTAATTTATACCTCAACAAATACGATTTTAACTACAACGCAGTAGGTATTGAGTCGGCCACTCGAACATATTTCAACAAAACGCCAAGAGATCTCACTATTGAAGAGGCAGCAATGATTGTGGGTATGCTAAAAAACTCATCGCTATATAACCCTGTACGTCGTCCCGAACTCACTCAGGACAGACGAAATGTAGTTATTAATCAGATGCGTAAAGCAGGTCATATCACACGGCAAGAATCAGATTCGCTCATGCAAATTCCTTTAGAAATTGACTTCAATCGCTCAAGTCATATAGACATTTCTGCTCCTTATTATCGTCAACATCTTGCAAAGATTATGATGGCAGATAAACCAGAAAGAAGCAATTACGCATCATGGCAAAATCAGCAGTTCACAGAAGATTCATTATCTTGGATTGAAGACCCTCTTTACGGTTGGTGCAATAAAAATTTTAAAGCTGACGGATCACGTTATAATATTTATACAGATGGACTAAAAATATACTCTACGCTGGATTCTCGTATGCAGCAATATGCAGAAGATGCTGTTTCAGAACATATGGGCGAATATCTACAACAGGAATTTTTCAGGGAAAAAAGAGGAAGATCCTATGCTCCATATTCCAGTGAAGTAAGTGATCAAGTGGAAAGTCTTATGCTGACAGCGATGAGGCAGACTGATCGTTATCGCATACTAAGAAATGAAGGTCTCAGTGAAGCCGACATTATTATAAACTTTAAGGAAGAACCAGTTGAAATGAAGGTTTTCTCATGGGAGCACCAGGAGATTGACACTGTGATGACTCCATGGGATTCGATACGTTATCACAAAAACTTTCTGCGAACAGGATTCATGGCTATGGATCCTTATACAGGACACGTTAAGGCTTATGTGGGAGGACCTAATTACCAGTTCTTCAAATACGATATGGTTACAACAGGTAAGCGTCAAATTGGTTCTACAATCAAACCATATCTTTACACTCTGGCAATGGAAGAAAGCATGACTCCATGCGATGAACTAATTCATCAACCCATAACACTTATTACAGAGACTGGTGAAGAATGGACACCAAGAAATCCTGGTCATGAAAGCGGAGAAATTGTTTCAATCAAATGGGGACTTCAACGCTCTAGCAACTGGGTTACTGCATATATTATGAGTCAATATTCGCCATATGCTTTTGCAAGAATGCTACAATCATTCGGACTTAAAACACCTGCAGATCCGGTTGTTTCACTCGCATTAGGCCCTAACGATGCCTCCGTTTACGAGATGGTTGGGGCATATTCTTCATTTATAAACAAAGGCATTCGTGTTGAACCTGTACTGGTTACACGTATTGAAGACTCATACGGGAATGAGATTACATCATTTGCTCCCAGAGTGAGAGAAATTTTTAGTGAATCTACTTCCTATAAGATGCTTGATATGCTGACTTCTGTAATTGATGGTGGTACTGGTAACCGCATACGATGGAGATATAATATTCAAGGTGCCATGGGAGGCAAAACCGGTACTACCAATAATAACTCTGATGGATGGTTTATGTCGTTCACACCAACACTGGTTGCCGGCTGCTGGGTAGGTGGTGAAGAGCGTTCCATTCATTTTGATGAAATGGCATACGGGCAAGGTGCAAACATGGCACTGCCAATACACGGGCTTTTTTACCAAAAGATATACGCAGACCCGGAATTGGATTATACTGATAGCGGTACATTTGATATTCCTGTTGACTTTGACCCTTGTGCAGGATCTGAACGCAATTCTTCATATATCTACCGCAACACTGAGCCTATTAAGAACGAAGGAATTGATAATATATTTAATTAAAAAGATTAACGGATATCTTAACTTCTTATTTGAAAACTTCCGTTGAAGATTATCTTAGAATTATAAATAATTACCTATCTGCTACAACTTTTGACACTTTGAAAGAAA
>CAZURM010000027.1:2370-24080 GCA_964622945.1 uncultured Proteiniphilum sp. | reverse complement strand
AACAAACTCTACTATTAATGAAAGGTTTTATACATATATTAAAAAGGTTTTTACCTCCATATAAGAAATACCTATTTCTTGCATTTTTTTTTAATATACTTACGGCAATCCTCAATGTTTTTTCTCTTGCAACAATAATCCCCATACTTCAGGTATTATTTAAAGTAAACACAGAAACATTTAAATTCATACCTTGGAAAGGCTCCGAATACACACTTATAGATATAATACTCAATAATGTAAACTGGTACATTACTCAACTAATAGAGACTCATGGCAGCAGTTTCACCCTAATGATGCTTGCCGTAACACTAATCGTCATGACTCTCCTTAAAACAGCATCAGCATATTTTGGATCATATTTTATAATACCAATACGAACAGGAGTAGTAAAAGATATTCGAAACAATATTAATGATAAAATACTAGACTTACCGTTAGCATTCTTTTCTGAGGAGAGAAAAGGCGACATACTTTCAAGGATATCGGGAGATGTAAATGAAGTAGAAAACTCAGTAATGAGCTCCTTAGACATGCTTATCAAGAACCCCATACTCATCATTATCTATCTCACCACAATGATTATATTAAGCTGGCAGCTAACACTCTTCGTTTTAGTGGTATTGCCCATTATGGGATTTGTGATGGGACGCGTTGGCAGAAACCTCAAGAGAAGTTCTTTTGAAGCCCAAAACAAATGGGGTGAGCTAATGTCACAAGTAGAAGAAACTCTGGGCGGGCTTAGAATTATAAAAGCTTTTGTTGCCGAAGACAAGATCTCTAAAAGATTTCACAGTGGCAGTAATGAGTTCAGGAAGATGTCAAACAGAATCTTTCGGAGACAGCAGCTTGCCCATCCCATGAGTGAGCTGTTAGGCACAATAACTATTGCTATAGTCCTATGGTTTGGAGGATCCCTTATACTTGGTAATAATGGCGTTATTGATGCCGCTACATTTATCTACTACCTCACCATTTTCTATAGCATCATCAACCCTGCCAAAGATTTTTCTAAATCAGCCTATGCAGTTCAGCGTGGCTTGGCCTCCATGGATAGGATTGACAAAATCCTTGACGCCGAAAACACGATCACTGACCCTAAAAATCCTATAGAGCTAAGATTCAACAATAAAATTGAGTACAAAAATATATGGTTTAAATACAACAACGACTGGGTAATAAAAGGTATTAACCTCACCTTAGAAAAAGGCAAAACAATAGCCCTTGTAGGTCAGTCAGGATCAGGCAAATCAACCTTAGCAGACCTTCTTCCAAGATTCTATGATATACAAAAAGGAGGTATCTATATAGATGGCATCAACATTACAGATGTAAAAATACAAGATCTCAGATCACTAATGGGAAATGTAAATCAAGATCCAATCCTATTCAACGACACCATCTACAACAATATAGCCTTCGGCATGAAAGAAGTATCTGAGAGCAGAGTCATCGAAGCAGCTAAAGTTGCCAATGCACATGAATTTATAATGGCAACAGAAAATGGATACCAAACAAATATTGGCGATAGGGGTGGAAAACTATCAGGCGGTCAGCGACAAAGGATAAGCATTGCACGAGCAATCTTAAAAAATCCTGACATACTAATTTTTGATGAAGCAACATCAGCCTTAGATACAGATTCGGAAAGACTTGTACAAGAGGCACTTGACAAGCTTATGAAAGATCGTACAACCATCATAATAGCTCACCGCCTGTCAACGATAAAAGATGCAGATATAATATATGTATTGAAGGAAGGAGAAATTGTAGAACAAGGAGAGCACGCCCACCTTTACGAGTTAGGTGGATACTACACTAAGCTTTCCAATTTGCAGACTGATTTATAAAACCCTCCTTCACCACTTTTTCCAGCACTCTGTCCACCGATTCAAATGGAGAGTTTATACTTTGGAACTCAGGCACAATCTCCTTCATTTTCCTAACCGTGCGCATATCATCATACTCATATGATACTCTAATTAAGGAGTCAATCATTTGCCCTACCTCGATGTATTCATACTCTCGAACATTGGCAATCATTATTTTTTCATGATGCGTAGGCTTTGTATGCTCAGCTTGATTCAGCAGCTCCTCATAAAGCTTTTCTCCATTTCTAAGACCTGTAAACTCTATCTTAATATTTTTAGAACCCGATAGGCGAATCATTCTCTTAGCCAAATCAAGAATCTTAACCGGCTTACCCATGTCAAAAATAAATATCTCACCACCTTTACCCATTGCCCCCGCCTCAAGCACCAACTGGCAAGCTTCGGGTATCGTCATAAAGTAACGAATAATCTCAGGATGCGTCACCGTCACCGGTCCCCCATGCTTTATTTGCTCCTTAAATAAGGGCAACACCGAACCATTTGAGCCCAGTACATTTCCAAAACGCGTAGTGATAAACTGAGTCGACTTATCTCCTTTTCTCTCAATCCATTTTGCCAACGATTGTATATATATCTCACAGATCCTTTTCGAGCAACCCATCACGTTAGAAGGATTCACCGCTTTATCTGTAGAGACCATTACAAATTTGTTAGCATTATACTTCACAGCAAGGTCGGCAATGTTTTTTGTTCCAAGCACATTTGTCTGTATCGCTTCAGAAACATTCACCTCCATCATAGGCACATGCTTATAAGCAGCAGCATGAAAAATATATTGAGGCCTTGTTTTAGAGAATATCTTATCCATCCGTGAACTGTTGCTCACATTAGCAACCACAACCTCCATCCTCAAATCCCTCCACTTTTCCTCAAGCTCAATTTTTAAATTATGCAGAGGCGTCTCGGCCTGATCAATTAAAATTATACTGTTAGGATTGAAAGAAGCAACCTGTCGCACAATCTCACTCCCTATTGAGCCCGCAGCACCAGTCACCATAACCCGCTTCCCCTCAATATTGTAAGCTATCTTATGCATATTTATCATAATAGGATCACGCGGCAGCAAGTCTTCAATCTGCACATCCTTAAGCTGCTCCTTGCTCTTCAATGCCCCATCCCACTCATTAATAGGAATAGTTGTCAAAAGAGATATATCATGATCCACAAAGTTAGCCAACAGTGCCGAGTTCTTTATCTCCTCCATCTTTTGAGGAGATACTATAATTGTTCTTGTATTTTTGCTCTCTAATATTCTGAAAAGGTTTTCATTATTGTCATAAATTGTGACCCCCATCAGCTCCTTCCCCACCATATGATTCTCATCAGAAATAAATCCAAGTACACGATAATTAAACTCATTATTCCCTTTAAGAGCTTTTGCCACGCTGATACCTGCCTCTTTTGTTCCATAAATAAAAACATTCACAGGCTTTCTGTCATTTCCCGTAATAGTTTCATACACCTCCTTCACTAATATTCGTGATAATACCATCAGAAAGGTGTTAAGAAAAAATATTGTTATAAAGGTAAGATTGTCAAGATGAAAGCTAGGGTATAAATTTCTTAAGAAAGCAACACCAATAAAAGTCAGCCCATACCCAAGGAGCAGTGCATAAATAATCCTCAGGAGATCTGAAAACGATGAAAACCTTAAAATACCACTAAAGGTACGTAGTGATACAAATGAGATTGCATTAAAGAAAATTAAAAACAGACACAATGTAGTGCCATCATTTCTCACTTCAACTGTCAACCCTTCAAATCCATATTTTACATAATACATGAACAGACATGAAAAAACAATCATCATAGTATCCATAAGTAGGATAGCTGTTCTGGGAAGGACTCTACGTGATAAATAGTTTTGGATAAACTTACTCATAAAGATTTTTATTTATACTCTTCATTCAAAATATCTGCTCTTCCCGTTTTACCGGTTTCAATTAGCTCAACCCCTTTTTGTATGAGAGGATCATCTCTGTGGTAAGATGCCCAAAAGGCCTCCTCACCGAAGAAGCTCCTCACTATATATGAATACATATTGTTCTCAAAAAGTTCACTCGATTCCTCAATATAATATGGTCTGCGTCTCACGCCATTGTTATCAGCATAGCTAACAAGGTTCAACAAGAGAGGCTGCTGTCGCAAATATCTGTGAAGATCCTGCCAAGTATTAAAGCCACTCAATCTCTCCTTGTTTATGTCAGAATAAAGCATTGCATACTCTTCATCCAGACGTCTGTTCACTACACTGCTATAATATGAGTTGTAACCTACCGTGTCGCGAGGCACAAACAGATCAGGCATAATTCCATCACCACCGTAAACCGTTCGTCCTCCCAAAGTTTGAAAAGGAACAAGGTTGTTCAATGTATCTACATTTACATAGTCACCTTGAATATACCTGTTTATAGCATCCATCTCATACTCATCATACCTGCCCTTCTCGTATCCTCTCTGAATCGATCTGCCCGATGCAGTGTAATACCTTGCCACGGTAAGCCTTAAGGCCGACCCGTCAGGGAAGCTTCTCTGGCTTTGCACCAATCCTTTACCAAACGAGCGTCTGCCGATAATCAAGCCCCTGTCATGATCCTGAATAACACCCGCAAAGATCTCACTTGCAGAAGCACTCAGCTCATCAATTAAAATCACAATATCATCATTCTTACAGGTACCCGAGCCGTTAGCATAGTTGTCCATGCGAGGAAAATTGCGACCTTCAGTATACACTATCAGATCACCTTTCTGCAAAAACTCGTTCACCATGGCCACTACAGCATCAAGCGATCCTCCCGCATTACCTCTCAGGTCAATAACGAAAGATTTAGCACCCATACTTTTCAACTTTGATATTGCCGAGATAAACTCACTGAAAGTGTTAAACCCAAAGTTAACACCCAACTTGATGAAGCCAATCTCGTTTGTAAGCATATAAGAAGCATTAACGCTGTTCACCGGTATATCTCCACGAGTAACGGTTATATCGTGTATATTCTCATTTCCTGCACTAATAATGCCAAGCTTCACCTCAGTACCCCTCTCACCGCGCAATACGCTGAGGACACCCTCATTTTGAATCTTTGTTCCCGCAACAAGAGAGTCGTCAACCATCACGATTCTATCCCAAGGCTTGATGCCCGCCGCTTCAGACGGTCCTCCAGGCACTATAGTTGTAACAACTATGGTATCTCTTAACACATAAAAGCTGACACCTATCCCTGAGAAATGACCTTCAAGCGATTCATTTACCCGCTTCATGTCGGCTGCCGAAATATATTCTGAGTGAGGATCAAGCTCATGAACGATGTTAGGTATTGCATCTTCAATAAGTTGATATGCATTTATTGTATCTACATAGGACTCCTCTATGTATTTTAATACAGCATTTATTTTATCTGAACCATCAAGGCTTCGAGGAATATTAAATACACTATACTTACTTCCAATAAATATACCTATTGCAATTCCTATAGAAACCAAGAGTGGCAACCAAACACCTTTTCTTTTTTCTGAATTCATCAATAATCTTTCTCTATTTTTCCGTTTAACTCTACGGATACAAGTTCGATGTTGGCTCTTTTTAAAAGATCAATACCGTCACTTAATCTGTATTCATCGGAATAAACCACACGTTTTATTCCCGCCTGAATAATCAATTTAGAACATTCTATGCAAGGAGATGATGTAACATAAAGCGTTGCCCCTTCGCTGCTGTTGTTCGACCGAGCAACCTTGGTGATAGCATTAGCTTCTGCATGCAAAACATATGGTTTTGTTTTGTTGTCATCGTCCTCACAGATGTTCTCAAAGCCAGATGGTGTACCATTGTAACCATCTGAAATAATCATTTTATCCTTAACAATAAGCGCACCTACCTTCCTACGTTTGCAGTAAGAATTTTCAGACCATATATAGGCCATGTGCATATATCTTTTGTCGAGCTGCTCACGCTTAGCATCCTGCTCTCTCTTAGCATCGTTTTCTGCCATACCCCAAGTTTATATTGCTTTAAGGCTCATATCCAAACTCTTCACTGAGTGTGTCAAAGCACCCACAGAAATATAATCCACACCGGCAACTGCATAATCGCGGATTGTATCAATTGTAATTCCCCCCGACGACTCAATCTCCACACGACCATCTACTATCTCAACAGCGCGACGAGTATCATTTACGGTAAAATTATCAAGCATTATTCTGTCGATTCCACCTACACGCAGTGCTTCATCAAGCTCCTCAAAGTTCCTCACTTCAATTTCTATCTTCAACTCTCTACCTGTATCTTTAAGGTATTGCCTTGCTCTGACAATAGCATTCTCTATACCTCCGGCAAAATCAACATGGTTGTCCTTTAGCAATATCATGTCGAACAGACCAATTCTGTGGTTTTCTCCACCACCTATTTTCACAGCCTGCTTTTCAAGCATTCGCATTCCTGGAGTTGTCTTCCTTGTGTCCAAGACTTTGGTATTCGTCCCTTCCAACAGTTTCACATACCTGTTTGTGGTTGTAGCTATTCCACTCATCCTCTGCATTATGTTGAGCATCAACCTCTCAGTTTGCAAAATCGACTGCACCTTCCCTGACACAACGAAAGCTACATCACCAGGTTTCACACGAGCTCCATCCTCAATAAAAACCTCTACTTTTAAGGCAGGGTCAAACTTTTGTAAAACTTCTTTGGCTATCTCCACACCTGCAAGGATACCCTCTTCTTTTATTAATAACCTAGACTCACCCGTTTCTGTAGCGGGTATACTGCATAAGGTAGTGTGGTCGCCATCGCCAATATCTTCGGCAAAAGCGAGCTCTATCAATTTGTCAATTAAATCTTTCACATCCATTATATAATGGGTTCTGTTAGTTACAGGTATTTCACATTAAACAACTAAATACCCCTTTTGTTATAATTCTTACAAAAATACAAAATAATCGGCTACATTTGTAAATAAACGTGGTTTTAAATCATTTGTGGATAAAATACATATGAAAATTGTTTTACTTTCAATAGGAAAAACTGATAACGCTTTTTTCAGGGAGATAGTTGACGATTATTCGAAGAGAGTGAATCACTTTATACAGTTTGAGGCTATTTATCTACCCAACCTCAAAAACCGAAAAAGTGTGTCAGAAGAAGAACAGAAAGTGTTGGAAGCAGAAAAAATTCTTAAAGTGTTAAATCCAACGGACTACGTTGTTTTACTTGATGATAAGGGAGAACATTACAGCTCTCCCGAATTTGCAAGATTTATCGAAAAGAAAATGCATTCAGTTTCAAAAAGATTGGTATTTTTAATTGGTGGACCTTATGGCTTCTCAACAGATATATATAACTTAGCCTCAGAAAAAATATCACTCTCAAAAATGACCTTCACACATCAGATGGTCAGAATAATTTTTGCTGAACAGCTCTACAGAGCAATGTCGATTCTAAACAACAAACCTTATCATCATGAATAGTGCTAACAGCAGATGAATAGCAAACAGATTAAATGAATATACAAAATGAGTAAGAAGAAAAAGATTTTAAATATCTTGTGGATAGTTATAGCTGTTTTAGCAATAGCCTCAATCACTTCAATAGTAGTTTTTCCTCAGTGGAAAGGATTGTTCTTTGCAGGCAGCGGTGGGTTTTTAATACTCAATATATTAATTGCGATGTTTTTTATTAACCAAAATTATAAAAACTGATCAATTATCCATATTGCTAAATTCAAACGTTAGCTGATCATACATCTCAATCTCAACAGGGTTGGGAGAATTCTTAAAAGTTGCCACTTTGCTTAACACAACACCCGATTTTGTTGGTGAGAGGCGACCAAAAAACTTAAGAGCATTTAGTGCTGATTGACGAAGCAGCAACGACTCTGATTTAAGATCTTCAATGGCTTTATTCAGTAGCAGCTCAATGTCCACCGCATCCACCATATCCAAACGTTTGATAATACAGAGCCTTGCGAATAGCCAATATCCGGTCGTTCTGACACCCTCTTCTCTATCATCTATAACAGTATTTACCAGCTCATTAGCAAAATCAAGCTCCTGCAAAATATTTTTACAAACCTGCTCACGCATCTCCTGATCTCTAATATCTACAATCCACAACAGAGCTGTCTCCTTACTAAACTGTTCCTTTGGATACAACAGCGTTGCCATAATCTTCATCTCTCTCACATCCTCAATCCAGAGTGTTTCAGCCAGCAATATGTCAGGTGTATATTTTTTAGAAATTTCCACAATCCTCGGTATCTCAACACCAAATATCATTCTGTAATTTATCCCTTTATTACGCATGCTTGAAGAAATAACTCCACTCATCGATAGTCGCAGGTCTGTACGCATTTGCTGTAAAATATCTTTCATCTCAGGTTTTAATTATGTTTATAAACACAAAAATACTCTATTCATTCTTATTAAAATATTTTTCTCAATTTTTCCATTATTCTCCATTCATTCCTTTGCAAAAATAAGTTTTTAAATTTGAATTTGTTTTGAAATATATACTATCTTTGGCGCAGAGTTATTTAAAACAATGGAAAAACGAACAATGGAAAAACGAAGTAAAACAAATAACTTCGCTTACTTCAAAACCATTATCTGCTCTACTCTTGCAGTTTATTAAATGCTTTCTAAAATAGAATAAAACAAAAATAAACGCACCTTGTAAAATGAGACTTCTATTAATCAGTAACTCTACGAACCCAGGTGAAGGTTATCTTGAATATCCAATTCAACAAATTAAGGATTTTCTTGGAGGAAAAACTATTAATGCAATATTTATTCCATATGCTGCAGTAACTTTTTCTTTTGAGGAGTATGAAAAAAAGGTTAACTACCGTTTTGCTCAAATAGGGCATCACGTTACAAGCATTCATCGCTTTTTAAACACAGCTGAAGCTATTGAGAATGCTGATGCAATTGTTGTTGGAGGAGGCAACACCTGGCAGCTTGTGAAAATGCTGCACGAGCAAGAGTTGATGAAAGTGATTCGCAAAAAGGTGAAAGAGGGAACACCCTACATCGGGTGGAGTGCCGGTTCAAACATAGCCTGCCCCACACTTCGAACCACAAACGATATGCCTATTGTGGAGCCTCTGAAGTTTAAGACCCTCAATCTTGTTCCCTTTCAAATCAATCCACACTATCTTGATGATAATCCTGGAAATCATGGCGGCGAAACGCGAGAAGATAGAATCAACGAATTTATAGAAGTAAACAAAAAGACCTATGTTGTTGGGCTTCGCGAAGGAACGATGCTTCAGCTTGAAGATGATGATCTTGTGCTTGTGGGAGATCGTAAAGCCCGAATATTTAAATATGGGTCAGATCCAGTAGAGTTGTCCAACGAAGATGACTTTAATTTTCTTTTGTAATAAACCAAACATTATAATAATCGATGTCAAGTGATAACCCTACCGCAAATACGAAATGGTCAAAGTTTCGGTTAATAATAACTGACAGTAGATCTTTAGGAGTGCTTTTGCTAATATGCACTGCTCTATCCCTTATTATAACAAATCTTAAAGGTGTCGGAACTCATTATTACAACTTTTGGGAGACTGAAATTTGGGGAATGAGGAAGCTACACCTCCCTCACACAATTTTACATTTTATCAATGATGCGTTGATGTCGCTCTTCTTTTTTCATGTTGCTCTCGACATAAAGAAAGAAGCTACAGAAGGCGAACTTTCAACTCCACGGAGAATGATGTTGCCGGTTGTTTCTGCCCTCTTCGGGGTAGCCCTACCAGCATTGATATTTGTGTTTGTTGCTAAGAACTCCGAATATATGAGTGGTTGGGCAATACCCGCTGCTACCGACATTGCCTTCACACTGGGGATGTTGAGCTTGCTGGGCAAAGCTGTATCACACTCAATGAAGGTATTCATTATAGCACTTGCAATTATTGACGACCTTTGTGCAATACTCATTATTGCACTGTTTTATGGATCTACGCCTCACGTCTCTTGGCTTTTAGGTGTAGCCGGAGTAGCAGCTGTAATATTTATTATAAACCGCAAGTATCATCATACTCTGGTTTACATTGTCACAATACTGCTTGCTTTGTTGATGTGGTATTTCACCTACAGGTCAGGTATTCACGCCTCCTTTGCCGGAGTTATACTTGCCTTTATTCTTCCTATTAAAAAGATGCCCGCATTTGAGAAACGAATAGCTCTACCTGTCAACTTTTTCATAATACCCATTTTTGCACTTGCAAACATAAGTATTTTGATTTCACCATCTTCAATCTCAGGACTCTTGTCGCCACTCTATATAGGCATTATTTTAGGGCTGTTTATAGGGAAACCCCTCGGCATCTCGCTGTCGGTTTACATTCTCACCAAGCTTAAGATTGTACGTCTTACATCAAGTATGAACTGGGCTGTGCTAATTGGCGTCACCATCCTTGCCGGTATAGGATTCACAATGTCTATATTTATATCCAACCTTGCATTTCCCGACGACAAACTCCATCAGGATATAGCCAAGCTTTCGGTGCTTATAGCTTCAGTTCTTGCTATGATAGTTGGATATGCATGGATTAGAATTGCTTCTGCATTAAAACATAAAGAAGAAGAGATCCCTATAGAAGAGATCTCTCAATAAAAAACACACAATAAGATTCGCACAATTATATTTTTATCAAAAAAGCTTTGATTGTTAGTCTCCAAAAATATTGTCGGAGCGCAATAGAAGATCGATATACTGTGCACGTTTGTAAACGAGCATACTGTCGTTCTTATTCATAACGCTGTCCGACAGCTTACCTCTGAAGTCTTCTATACTGTTATATCCTTTCTTATCCATCCAATTGGAGATAGTCTTGTTAATTTCAGAAATAACTCCAGCCCCATGTTTATAAACTGCACTCACCACCTGCACACTTGATGCACCTGTGAGGATTAGTTTAATAACATCATCGCCATGGAAAATGCCATGACTACTGCAAATATCTGCACCAATACGCCCGTAGAGCATACCTGCATAACGCAACGACTTCTTATAGTCGCCCCTCTTGCTGAAGTTAAACGACTTACGATGCTTCTCATTCTCAATGTCGATGTCAGGCTGGAAGAATGAGTTGAAAAGCACCATACCATCAACACCCGCTTCGTCCATTTTCTGTGCGAAGTTGAGCAAGTTAGTATAATCAGGACTCAATTTAACCCCAACAGGTATAGAAACACTCTCTTTGATTGATGCAAACACATCCAACTGGAAACGCTCAACCTCCTTAGCATCAATATCAAAACTAATAGGAGTCTGATAAAGATTCAGCTCAATACCATCCACTCCCGTCTCTTCAATCAGCTTTGCATACCTGATCCAAGAAGATTTGTTGACTGCATTTATGCTGGCAATTAGCGGAACAGAAACACTTTCTTTGGCTCTTCTCAACTTAGCCAAGTGGTACTCAATATCCGACCTCTCAACCTCAGGATGGAGAGTGACCATCTCTGCATTCATATTATTATACTCTTCGAGCATCTCATCGAGCTGCAAATTCTCCAGCTGCACCTGCTCTTCAAACAACGACTTATAAACTATTGCTGCTACCCCTGCGTCTTCAGCTTTTTTCAGATTATCGGTATTAGAAGACAAATCAGATGCACCCAAAATGACAGGGCTGCTTAAAGGTATTCCCATGTAGGATGTTTCCAGATTGTTCATTTTCTGCAATTTTTTAATAAATGAATAAAAAATGTTAGGTAAATATTATAACATAAATTTAATAAAATAGTTTAGATATTCACTCAATTGTCAACTAATTATCACTAATTAATCATTACACAGAGTATTATTCTGTTTTTAATTTACATAATTGTAAACCTTAATCAGGACTGTACACATATATACCAGACCTATATATCACCCACACCATCCTCGTCATCTCCTCATACACCCCTCATAGTCTCCTCATATTTTAATGAAGAGACAACGACCATAATATGACCGAGGTGGTATCGAAATGTGAAATAAAACAGATAAAGCCGAAACAAAAAACCATCATCAATCAATGATCAATCGGAAAAAATCAAAATGAATGAATGATTTTTGTTAACTTGCAACAGATAAGTGATAGCAACAATAACTTCAAGAAATAATACTATAAATGAATAATTTTAAAGAGAAGGCTGATCTGATTTGGAAAGTAGCCGATCTACTAAGAGGAGATTATAAGCAGTCGGATTATGGTAAGGTGATATTACCTATGACGGTGCTTAGGCGTCTGGACTGCGTGCTTGAGCCAACCAAACAAAAGTTGCTTGACTTCTTACCGCGAGTGGAATCATTGAAAGAGAGTGCCAAAGATGTTGCACTAAATAAAATTGCAGGCTTCAACTTCCACAATAGCAGCCAATTTAACTTCGACAAACTTATTGCCGACCCAAACAATGTTGCTGCAAACCTTAGAAATTTTATCAACGGCTTTTCAGCCAGTGCACGAGAGATTATCGAGTACTTTAATTTTGATGATCAGATAGACCGCTTAGACGACCCTCGTGCCGATATTTTGTTTCGTGTAGTGAAGGCATTTCAGGAGATTGATCTTACAGATATGGAGTCGATGGAGATGGGCTATGTGTTTGAAGACCTTATTCGTCGCTTCTCAGAACAGTCCAATGAAACAGCGGGAGAGCACTTTACACCAAGAGAGGTTATACGCTTGATGGTGAACTTACTCTTTATAGAAGATAGAGACATCTTAACCCAAGAAGGCATTGTAAAGACGCTGTACGATCCGGCTTGCGGAACAGGCGGCATGCTTTCGGTGGGCGAGCAATATGTGAAAGAACTCAACCCCAAAGCCGATCTTAAGGTGTTTGGGCAAGAAATAAATCCCGAGTCATACGCTATTTGTAAATCAGATATGCTGATAAAAGGGCAAGATCCTGCAAACATCAAGTTTGGAAACAGCTTTACGGTGGATGGTTTAAAGGATGAGGAGTTTGACTATATGCTGTCGAATCCGCCATTTGGTGTGGATTGGAAGAAAGCACAAAGATTTATCAAAGCAGAGGCAGACAACAAAGGTATGAGTGGCAGGTTTGGAGCGGGCTTACCACGAATCAACGATGGATCGCTACTCTTCCTGCAACATATGATTTCGAAGATTAAATTAGGCGGCAGTCGCATTGCAATAGTGTTCAACGGTTCGCCCCTGTTTACGGGAGCTGCCGAAAGCGGAGAAAGCAATATACGCCGTTGGATTATCGAAAACGACTGGCTGGAGGCTGTAATCGCCCTCCCCGACCAGCTGTTTTACAACACAGGCATAAGTACCTATATTTGGATAATCACGAACAAAAAGAGCAAAAAGCGAGAAGGATTTGTGCAGCTTGTAAACGCTACCGGCGTCAAAGACGAAGAGTTGATGAAAGAGAATAAGCTCGACTACAACCGCTTTTGGCAAAAGATGGACAGAAGCTTAGGCAACAAGCGAAAGAAAATTGCCGAAAACGGCAATGAAATAGGTGTAGGTTTTATTACACAGCTTTACGGCGATTTTGAGGAAAATGAGTTTTGCAAGATTCTTCCCAACAAGTTCTTTGGCTATTGGCGTGTAACGGTAGAGCAGCCACTTATTGAAGAAGGTGAGATTGTGAAAAGTAAAGGCAAACCGCGACCCGACACCTCGTTGCGCGACTACGAAAACATTCCCTTCTTGAAGCAAGACACAAACGGCAAGCTTGTACCCCAAACCATAGAAGAATATTTCGAGAGAGAAGTGCAACCCCACCTTCCCGATGCATGGATAGATGAGAGCAAGACCAAGGTAGGCTATGAAATCAACTTCACCAAGTATTTTTACGAGTTTAAGCCACTCCGTTCGCTGGTAGAGATAAAAGCAGATATTTTAGAATTGGAAGAGAGAACAGCTGGTAGAGCACATAAAGTTTTGGAAGGATGAGCAAATTAAAGTTATTTATAAGTAGTGTACAGAGTGAATTTGCTGCAGAACGAAAAGCACTGGCAAACTATCTTAGAGCCGATGCATTATTGGGTAAATTCTTCGAACCATTCCTGTTTGAAGAATTACCTGCAATTGACAAAAGCGCATCACAAGTTTATTTAAAGGAAGTAGAATCGTCACACATCTATCTTGGAATTATTGGCAAACAATATGGCTACAAAGATGCAGAAGGTGTTTCTCCAACTGAGCGTGAATACAATGAAGCATCACACCTACATAAAACCCGCTTTATGTTTCTTAGCACAGATAACAGCAGTGACCGGGAACCAGAAGTAAATTTGTTCATTAAGAAAATAGAAAGCGAAGTAGTTCGTAACAGCTTTGCCGAACTGTCGTCTTTGCTACAAGGAGTCTATCATTGTCTGATTCGTTATTTGGAAGAAAACAGATATATTCAATCAGGACCATTTGATGCTCAACTCAATCACCGGGCTACAATGGAAGAAATTGGTCCTGAAAAAGTATATGAGTTTGTAAGATTAGCACAATCCCGCAGAAAATTTTCTTTAGATGAAAGAACTCCTGTCTCAAAGATTTTACATCATCTAAACTTATCAGAAGGAGATAAAATAACAAATGCTGCTATCTTACTATTTGGAAAAAATCCACAACGATTCTTCCCAACAGCTACAGTTAAATGTGCAGTATTTCATGGCTTAACTAAATCCAAGCCCATACCTTCCTACAAAATTTTGCATGGAGATATCTTTGAGTTGGTGAACAATGCCACTGAGTTTGTAATGTCACATCTCAATTTTAGTGTTGGCACTCGTGCACATTCTAATATAGCTCCTGGCAGATATGAAATTCCTGTAGAAGTAGTTGCTGAAGGAATAACAAACGCCTGTATCCACCGTAATTTTGCTCATAACGCTAGCGTTGAAGTGATTTTATACAAAGACCGACTAGAAATCAGTAATCCCGGATCACTACCACTTGGGTGGACAACTGAACATCTCAGGCAACTACATAATTCAATACCTCACAATCCTTTAATTGCACATCCAATGTATCTAGCCGGCTACATTGAGCAGCTTGGTACAGGTATAGAAGAAATGTATTATAGGCTTGAAGAATATGGTCTTCCTGAGCCTAAATTCATTCAGGAACAGGGCTTTAAAGTGATTATTGCAAGACCTACCATGCATAGTACCCCCCAAGATACCCCCCAAGATACCCCTCAAGATACCCCTCAAGTCCCTGATACAATTAAAAACTTAGTATTAGTGCTGTCAGGGGAAATGTCAAGAGGGGAGTTACAAGAAAAATTAGAGCTTAGTGATAATAAATATTTCAGAATATCATATTTGAATATTGCACTGAATACAGGATTAATAGAGATGGTATTACCAGATAAACCCACAAGCAAATATCAAAAATACCGTCTAACAGAAAAAGGGAAGAAAGCGAAAGAGCAATGGAAGAAATGAAAAAATACGATTTATATAAAGATTCAGGAATTGAGTGGATTGGGGAAATTCCAGAGCATTGGGAAGAGTACAAGATGAAGTTTTTAGGATTTCTCTATGGTGGATTATCTGGTAAAAACGCTAATGATTTTAACCAAACATCCAATATAAAAAATAAGTTTTTTATACCCTTTACTAATATCTTAAATAATTTAAAAGTTGATATTGATAGTTTACAGACTGTAATTATTGAACAAGATGAAAAACAAAACTCTGTAAAAAAGGGGGACTTATTTTTTCTTATGAGTTCAGAGAACTTTGATGATATTGGTAAATCAGCTGTATTAATTAATGAAATAGATGATGATATTTACTTGAATAGTTTTTGTAAAGGATTTAGAATAACAAAAAAAGACATAAATTCTGAGTTTTTGAATTATCATTTAAAATCTTCCGGACTACGTCATAGCTTAATCATTGAAGCAAATGGGTTTACCAGAATTAATTTAAAGACAGGTAAAATACAAGATTTAATTGTTGCTATTCCCCCATTATCTGAGCAAACCGCTATTGCCGAATATCTCGACCATAAAACGGCAGAGATAGACGAACTTATAGAAAATAAAAAGAAACTGCTGCAACTCTATGAAGAGGAAAAAACAGCCATTATCAACCAAGCTGTTACTAAGGGTATAGACCCTGATGCAAAAATGAAAGATTCAGGAATTGATTGGTTAGGGGAAATTCCAGAGCATTGGGAGGTGAAGAGATTGAAATATGTAGTATCTATAAATAATGAAGTTATAAGTGAAAAAACTGATGAAGATTATGAAATCGAATATATTGAAATATCAGGTGTAAAAAGCGGGATTGGTATAATAGAAACTTCTTATCATAAGTTTAAAGACGCACCATCAAGAGCTAGAAGAGTTGTTAGAAACGGCGATGTTATTGTTTCTACTGTACGAACATATTTAAAATCTATTGCTAAGATAGATAATCCATCTAAAAATTTAATTGCATCAACCGGTTTTGCAGTGATTAGACCTAGAAAAATAGAAGCTGATTATGCAGGATTTTTGTTTTATTCAGAGCTATTAATTGGAGAAATAATTTCTTTATCAACAGGTGTAAGCTATCCTGCTGTTAACTCAACACAAATTGAAGATATAATAATTCCAATTCCTCCTCTTTCAGAACAACAATCCATTGTCGAATATATCGAAACTGAATCAACACGAATAGATGCTAAAATCAGTAGAACGGAGAAATTGATAGAGCTATTGGAGGAGTATCGCACGGCTTTAATTAGTGAGGTAGTTACGGGAAAAGTGAGAATAATAGAGAATTGAAAATCAATATCGGTGTTAAAGATACTTTAATTTGCCATTTATAGGATTTTAGAGGCTATATTTGTAATTTAGTTACGTAAATCTCACACAAAATGGTTTTAGAAATACGCTTAGAAAACTTTTTCTCTATCAAAGAAGAAGTTATTATTGACTTTAGAGCTGCAAATATTAAATCTAAAAATGCAAGAGCTTTAAAAAATAATACTTTCATTCACGATAATAACGAAGTGCTTAAAACAATCCTACTTTATGGGGCTAATGCTTCAGGAAAAAGTAATATTATTAAAGCAATACGATTTTGTAATGCTATGATTTTTGAGTCGCATAATCATAATGAGAATACTGTATATAATTTCAAAAGTTTTAAGTTTGATGGAATGCCTCAAAAGCCTAGTAGATATTTCATACGCTTTGTAATGAATGAAATAGAATATGAGTACTCTTTTTCACTTTTTCAAAATAGAATTATCAAAGAAAGTTTATTCTACTATCCAAAAGGTAGAATAAAAGAAGTTTTTACACGTGATGAAACAAAAGGAAATACGAAACAAGAAAAATATAATTTTACAGATGTTATAAAACGACCCATGGACGTTGCTGAGAACACTTCTGATAAAACGCTTTATATTTCTCGTGCAAGCCAAATGGATAGAGAGATAGCTAAAAATATTTTCAACTATTTCCATAGAACAATTATATTTAATTATCTTGGTTTTGGCGTTTCTACAATACAGAACATTAGCAAGGAGTATAAATCTCACCTTATTGAAGCTCTTAAAATTGCCGATAGCGATATTGATGATGTTCAAATTAAGGTTTTAAAAAAACCTACTAAAACTTTTCATGCAGATTTGTCAAATATGACACTAAAGGTTGAAGATGCTGTTCAAGATTATTTACAAATCAAAACTTATCATAAAGCGCACCCAAATATAGCTTTTGATTTCCTGACAGAAGAGTCGAAAGGTACCATTAAGTTGTTTTTTATAATGCTAACCTTATTAGATGTCGTGAAAAACGATAAAGTGTTGTTAATTGATGAAATTGAGGATAGTTTACATCCCAAAATCATTGATTATATTTTTAATCTTTTTAAAGCTGGTAACAAGGCTCAACTGTTGTGCACTACTCATAACACACAATTTATGGATTTAAAGAAATTTAGAAAAGATCAAATATACTTTGTTAACAAAAAGGAGGATGGTTCGTCAGATCTATATTCTCTTTATGACTACAGCGATTTTAGGGATACCATGGATTTGGAAAAAGCATACTTGCAAGGACGATTTGACTCTATACCAATAGTGGACGACTCTATAGATGAATTAAAACAATTAATCTATGAGTAAAGAGCGAAGACCTTCAAGAAGAAAAAAAATAAATCCTCACTTTTGGGTGTTTTGTGAAGGTGAAACGGAGGAAGCGTATATTAAACACCTTCGTTCAAAGTATCGTTTACCTATTGAGATTATTTCAAAAGTATCTGGATCAAATATTAACGAAAAGTATATTGAACGACATAAAAAAGGTAAACCTACACATGAAAAAGATAAAAACTTCTTGATTTATGATGCTGATATTAAAGAGATATTGGAAAAATTGAAAAATATTGAAGATACAATATTAATAACATCTAACCCAAGTATCGAACTTTGGTTTCTACTTCATTACAAAAATCAAACATCAAGTATCTATGAGGATAAATGTATTCAAGAATTATGTAATCGAAATAAAAACCAATATAAGAAAGGGGTTTTAGATAAGAAGTTAAAGGCAAAACTAAACGTAAAACAGGCAAAAGCAATAGAAAGAGCAAAAAAATTAACGGATTTTGAAAATCCTTCAAGTAATATGTATGCTTTTATAGAAATACTAGAGGAAGTTAAAAGGCAACAAACATAAACATAAGTATGAACATAACAACTGAAAACACATTTGAAACTGCTTTAGTAGAGTCGCTGGTGGAGCATGGCGGCTACACTAAGGGGAATGCACCTGACTACAGTCCTGAATTGGGTATGTTTAAATATGAGGTGATTAGGTTTTTGCAGGAGTCGCAGCCTAAGCGTTGGCAGAGGATTGCTGCCATACATGGTGCGGATGCTGACAATAGGGTGATTCAACGACTTTACAAGGAGTTGGAGCTGAGGGGTTGCCTGGATGTGCTTCGTAATGGGTTTGTGGATTATGGTGTGCGGTTTCAAATGGCTTACTTTCAGCCTGCTTCGGGGCTTAATCCGGAGGCTGTGGACTTATATAACAAGAATAGGTTGAAGGTTTATCGTCAGGTGTATTATAGCTCTAAAAACAGGAACTCGGTGGATGTGTTGCTTTCGCTGAATGGTATTCCTGTGGCAACTCTGGAGCTGAAGAATCAGTTTACAGGGCAGAATGTTGGTAATGCTCTGAAACAGTATAGCACAACAAGGGATAATAGAGATATTTTGTTTGCCTTTAAAAAGCGTGCGTTAGTGCACTTTGCAGTTGATCAGGATGAGGTATTTATGACTACCAGGCTTGATGGCAGCAGGACTTATTGGTTACCGTTCAATAAGGGGGATAACAATGGTAAGGGTAATCCGCAAAATCCTAATGGCTACAGAACTGCTTACTTGTGGGAGAATATTCTACAAAAAGATAGTTGGATGGAGATTATTCAGCGTTTTTTGCACTTGCAAACTGATGAGATTCAGGTTGATGGAAAGATTTACAAAAAAGAGAAGCTTATCTTTCCGCGGTATCATCAGTTGGATGCTGTGCGATGTATTGCCAATTGTGTGTTGGATGTTGGGGTTGGCAAAAATTATCTGATTCAGCATTCGGCAGGATCGGGGAAAAGTAACTCTATCGCTTGGCTGGCTTATCGCTTGTCGAGCTTGCACAGCACTGCAGATGAACGGATTTTTGATTCGGTGATTGTGGTAACTGACAGAAGGGTGCTTGATCAGCAGCTGCAAAACACTATTTATCAGTTTGAACATAAATCGGGTGTTGTGCAGAAGATTGATAGGGATAGTGGACAACTGGCTTCGGCATTGAGCTATGGCACAAATATTATCATAACTACTTTACAGAAGTTTCCGTATGTAGTGGATAAGGTGGGTGAGTTGCCTGATAGAAAATATGCGGTGATAATTGATGAGGCTCACAGTTCGCAGGGTGGCGAGTCTAGCAAGAAGCTGAAGGAGGTGTTAGCTTCAAAATCGTTGGAACAGGCGGAGGTTGATGACAACACGGACGACTATACTGGCGACGACTTTGTGAGGGAGGAGATTGAGCGATCGGCGGCAGTAAGGGGGCATCAAGATAATATATCATTCTTTGCTTTTACGGCTACACCAAAATATAAGACATTGCAGGTTTTTGGGGATAAGGATGATGACGGGAAGCCTAAGCCTTTTCATTTGTACTCTATGCGTCAGGCAATTGAGGAGGGGTTTATATTGGATGTGCTGCAGAATTATACTACTTATGAGTTGTACTACAAGCTGACCAAGGCGATTGAGGAGGATCCTAATCTGAATAAGAAAAAAGCGGCTAAGGCGATAGGGAAGTATATTTCGTTGCATCCACACAACTTGTCACAGAAGACGGAGATTATTGTTGAGCATTTTAGAAATATTGTTTCTAAAAAAATTGGTGGTAAGGCTAAGGCTATGTTGGTTTGTGGCTCAAGGCTTCATGCTAAAAGATATTATGAAGAGTTTGAAAGATACATAAAGGGTAGAGGCTACGATAAGGAGATCAAAGTGTTAGTGGCATTTTCAGGGAAGGTGATTGACGATAATGCACCTGATGGTGTGTCGGAACCCGAATTGACAGGCTACAGTGAAAAGGAGCTGCCTACTATCTTTGAGAAGCAGGAGTATAAGATATTGATTGTGGCTGATAAGTATCAAACGGGGTTTGATCAGCCTTTGCTGCATACTATGTATGTGGATAAAAAGCTTTCGGGGGTGAAAGCGGTACAGACACTTTCACGATTGAACAGGATGAACTCTGGGAAAGAGGAAACGTTTGTCTTGGACTTTGTAAATGATAGAAAAACAATATTAGATTCGTTTCAGCCTTACTATGAGGTGACTTCTGTAACTGAGGAGACGGATATTAATCATCTGTACGACTTGAAGGCTCGACTGGATGGGTTTCAGGTGTATTGGTCGCAGGAGATAGATGATTTTGCTAATATCTATTTTGATCCTAAAACGAAATTGAACAGCCCGAAGCAACAAAAGTATTTGTATGCTTTCACCGACCCGGCGGTGGACAGATATAGGGCTATCGAAGAGGAGGAGAAGCAGGATGAGTTTAAAAAGGGTTTGCGTTCTTGGACTAACTTGTATGCTTTCCTTTCTCAAATAATGCCTTTTACAGATTCTGAGTTTGAGAAGTTTTATGCTTATGCGAAGTTATTGCAAACAAGATTACCTAAAAGAAATTTGTCGGAGGCTTTGCAGTTAGATGATGAGGTTGCCTTGGAGTATTATCGTTTACAGAAGATAAATGAGGGGGCTATTGTGTTGCAAAAAGGTGAAGAAGGTGAATTGAGCGGTACATCTGAGGCTGGACTAAAAAGGGCTAAAGAGGAGGAGGCTTTGCTTTCTGAAATTATTAATGTGCTCAATGATCGCTTCGGAACAGAGTTTGAGGAGGCTGATAAACTGTTCTTTGAACAAATACAGGCTGAGCTAATGGAGGATGAAACGTTGCGAACTCAGGCGAGGGTGAATGAAATGGACACGTTTAAGTATGCTTTCAACGATAAGTTTATCGACACAATATTTATGCGTATGGATCAGAATCAGGAAATCTTCGAAAAGATTTTGGAGGATAAGATGTTTGGCGATTTGGTGAAAGAGTTTATGATGAAAACCATTTATGCAAAAATGAATATGTGATTTCAACTTTTCGTTTTTAATATAATGTGCATTTCAGGATTATAAAACTAGTTGATTCGCGAGATGGCAATGTTTACAAAATTACAACTATCGGCAGCCAAAGCAACAGCAAATTATGAAACTTATGGTGTTATAATAGCTTTCAACAACTATGATGTGGACTATTATGTGCGTT
>CAZURM010000027.1:0-2270 GCA_964622945.1 uncultured Proteiniphilum sp. | reverse complement strand
TTTACCAAATAAAAGGAAGTAATCTATATTTAACCTCATTGCAGTACTCAGAGTATCCGTTCAATTCTTTTTGTAAAGTAGTGTCCTCATAGTATGTTCTGATAGCAATTAGCAAAATCATAATAATCAGGGGAATAAGTGCAAGAATGGAGCCTAATGCCAAAGGTAATGCTATCGAACCTGAAAGCATTCCAAGGTATCCCGGGTGGCGCACTATTTTATATGGACCCGTAATTACTACATTGTGATTTTTATCTTTTTGAATCCGTATGGTACCTTAATAGAAAGGATTGTGAAGCATTGCCCAAATGGAAAATATTGTTGCATGTACGAATATTCCTCCTATTCAGATTAGAAATCTCTTTTGTAACTGCTTATTGTTTCTCTACCAAAAGTAAGCAATATCTTATTATGAAAAAACTTCTATTAATTCAGTACCACCTTTTACGCATCACTCTTTTGCTGTTAATATTTTAAAACTATAGTTGAACCATATCGAAATAAAGCAGCAACGCAATAACTACCGCGCTTATAATTAAGAAGAACATTAAAGCCCACTCCCAGCGTTTGGGCTTTTCTTTTTGCTCGCGGCGATTTGTGAGATAAACAAACACACCGGCTGCATAGAAGAGCATTGAGAGATAGAGATATTTGAAGCCTACGGCGTAGATGACATACACCGAGTAGAGCGTCCCCAAGAGTGCTACGATGCGATGCATCCATTTTTCTCGTGAGTCGTTGAAGGCTATCTTAACAGCATAGACCGATGATAAAAGATAGGGAATCAACGCCATGGTGGTACCGATGGTGATGGCCATGAGGTAGGTTTCGTTGAGTGCGGGCGAAAGAATGGAGAACAGAATCAGTTGTGTGACCAACTGCGTGAGGAACAGTGCATTGATAGGTGTGCCATGCTTGTTGACTTTGGCCAATAGGCGAGGCATAACGCCTTCGCGAGCTGCTACATAGAGGGTTTCGACCGAGAGGATAATCCACGAGAGACTGGCGCCCATTACGGATACCATAATACCTAATTTGACAATGAATGAACCTGCGCTGCCAATAACAGTTTGCCCCAAAACAACTGCAAGGGGTGTGTCAGACGCAGCCAGCACATGTGCAGGAACGGCTGCCGTAGCGATGATGGTAACCAGCATATAGACACCCAAAACAATGAGCAGCGATATGATGGTAGCTTTGCGTACGGTGCTTTGGTTTTTAGCACGTCCCGACATAACGGATGCCGCTTCTACTCCTACAAAACACCAAAGAACGATGGCCATGGCATCTTTTACTTGCATGCCTACAGAGGTGGCTTCACCCGTTGCAGCAAGTTGGGTTTGCCAGTTGGGTACATTGAATATATCTAAATCGATCAACAGTGCGCCGAGAATGATAACCAGCACAATGGGTAGCAATTTAGCTACTGTAACCAACAGGTTGAGGATAGCGCCTTCGCGTACGCCGGCAGCGATGATAAAATAGAAAATCCAGAGGATGACTGAGCCGATGATGAAACTTGTGAGAGGTGACAGGGCGTGTACGCCCAGAAAGTCATTAAGCGTTTTGAAGAAAAGTGCAAAGTAGCTGATGTTGCCGAGCCAACCGAGCGACCAGTAACCCCACGCGGCATTGAAGCCCATGTAATCGCCAAAACCTTCACGGGCATAGGCATAGACTCCGCTTTTGAGATGGGGTTTCTTGCCGGCGAGATAGACAAACACCAGTGCCAGCATCAAAGCTCCTGTACCACCCACTATCCAGGTGATGAGCGTGCCCAAGGGGTTGGAAACGGCAATAAGATCTTTAGGGGAATTGAATATTCCTGAACCTATCATTGAGCCTAAGGCTACAAAGACAAGTAGCCAGAGGCCTAATTTCTTTTCTTGTTTCATTCTATTGTTGAAATATTTCGATTCTCCTACAATGGTGATAACTAATGTGCGGATTTGTAATCGGCAAAAAAAATCACTTATTTATTAGTAAAAGATTGATAATCTAAAATATAAATAGCTTAAAATGAGCTGCAAAAGTAGAAAGAAAAAACGGTTTTTCGGTAGATTTTATTTAAAACATCCAAAATGAAATAAGTTTTATAATCAAGCTTTGATTATCAAGTGCCGAAAAGAAATATACCAACAGGCGGTTGTTACATGTTTTTATTGGTGTCTCGAGACAAGAAAAACGGCTCATAATCTATCGATTATGAGCCGTTTTGGTACTCGGAGCGGGACTTGAACCCGCACAGCCTATAATGGCCACAAGATTTT